>JAHEOB010000168.1 GCA_018610095.1 Halothece sp. MAG | reverse complement strand
GCCTTTATTGTTCCGGAACCTTTAGGCAATGTTTTAATTATTAGTCCTTGGAATTATCCGTTTAATTTAGCAATTATGCCTTTAATTGGCGCGATCGCGGCTGGCAATTGTGTCATTATTAAACCTTCGGAAAGTTCGTCGAATACGGCTCAAGTTCTGGCTGATTTAATTAGTCAAACCTTTGACGCGGATTATATTACAGTGGTGCAAGGCAATAAAGAGGTTGCCGAAGAATTATTACAACAAAAATTTGACCATATTTTCTATACGGGAAATTCCAAAGTTGGCAGGATTGTAATGAAAGCTGCTGCGGAAAATTTAACCCCTGTCACTTTAGAATTAGGCGGAAAAACACCCTGTTTAGTGGAACCCGATATTCATGTTGAACATACAGCAAGGCGGATTATTTGGGGAAAATGTCTTAATGCCGGACAAACCTGCGTTGCCCCCGATTATTTATTAGTTCATCGTCAGATTAAAGATGAACTGATTGCAGCCATGAAAACAGTTTTAAAAGAATTTTATGGCGAGAATCCTGCCGAAAGTCCAGATTATCCCAGAATTATTAATGATAACCACTATCATCGTTTAAAACAGTTATTAAATAATGGCAACATTATTGTCGGGGGTCAAACTGACCAGGAAACGCGCTACATTGCCCCCACCTTGTTAGAAGGGGTGAGTTGGGATGATCCCATCATGGAAGAAGAAATTTTTGGTCCCATTTTACCAATTTTAGACTATTCTGATTTAGATAGCGCGATCGCGCAAATTAATTCTCAACCGAAACCCCTTGCCCTCTATTTATTTTCTAAGGATAAAAAGAAACAACAAAAAGTGCTTCAAAATACCTCTACGGGAGGCGTAACACTCAACGATACGATTATTCACTTAGCTTCGACGGAATTACCGTTTGGTGGTGTGGGAGAAAGTGGCATGGGCGCTTATCATGGCAAAGCTAGTTTTGAGACCTTTACCCATTATAAAAGTGTCACCAAGCGTCAATTTTGGTTAGATATTCCATTGCGTTATCCCCCTTACGCTGGCAAATGGAAGTTTCTCAATTTGTTGCTAAAGAAATGAAAACCATTGTTTACCAAAGCGTTTCCCCGAATCAGATTTCTCCGTGGTTACAAACTTGTTTAAATAGTGTTCGCGCTTGGTGTGAAAACCAACAATGGGAATATACCCTAATTGGGGATGAAATTTTTTCCTTACTTCCTGATTGGTATTGGGAAAAAACTCGTCATCGCAAAATGATTGCTACCGATTTAGGACGACTGTTATTAGCCAAACAGTTTCTAAATCAAGGATATGATCGCGCAATTTGGTTGGATGCGGATGTATTAATTTTTAATCCCCATTCCTTGCAGATTGAGATAACAGAAGAATATGCGTTCGGCTTAGAAACTTGGGTTCAATGGAAAAATCATCAACTGAAGGCTTATTCTAAAGTCCATAATGCCATTTGTGTATTTTGTGCGGGAAATAGTTTTTTAGACTTTTATATTCACGCTTGCCAACGTATTATTAAACACTTTCAAGGCACACAGATGGTTCCCCAATTAGTCGGTCCCAAATTTCTAACCTTACTCCACAATACCATGCACTTACCCCTGATCCGAGAAGTTGCCATGTTTAGCCCCTTAGTCTTAAAAGATATCCTTAACGGCGGTGGCAAAGCCTTAACCCTTCATCAACAAAAGCACAATCATCCCATTTACGCTGCCAATTTAAGTGCCTCTTACCTTAATTCTGACCACGGCTTAAGCGAAGCAGACTATCAAACTGTGACGCGTTTACTATGGCATTAGGGAAAAACATTAAAATAACCCCTGTTTTAGAGGGTTCGATAGAAACCATGTTGCACTCAAAAAATTCAGTTGATTAGCTTACATTGCTCTGAGTGCGACGGTTCTTTCTGTATTTCCATGCACCCCAACTGCCGAGGAGGGCAAGCGCGATCGATGTTTCCGCTTCAAAGGGAACAGCAGTAGTAGAGTTAAAACCAGTTTGTTGAAAACCTAAATCACCACTGTCTGCTACGTCAATCTCGTACTGTATAGCACTAACGCTTTCTGGATCAAAATTACCAGTATTATCTGTAAAACTACTCAACTCAAATTGTTGCTCACCTGTACTACCGCCAAAACTGTCTGTAAGTGAAGCATTTTCAGTTCCATCATTAGAATAGAGATTAATAGTAAGGTTAGTATTCGTATCTGTGTCAATAACGTCAAAGAACAGAGCATCGTTTGCTCCATTTTGAGTAATATCAAAATCGTCAAACCCGTCTTTTGTCAGGCTAGTAGCATCACCGTCTCCATCATACGTTAAAGTAAAAGTTCCTGAATCTCCCGAATTCGTACTAATGCTTAAGTTTTTGTTACTAGAATCAACTTGTGCCTGGATCGTGTCACTACTGGAATCTCCTTTCACCAATAAGTCACGTTGATCATTTCCCAGAATATCGCTGTTGGAGAAAGCAGCTGAGTCCGCTTCATTATCACTACCAAAAGGGTTGTTATCAATGACGCCCTGGTCAGTATCACTGAAATCATCAACAGAAACAATTGCGCTTGCTTGTTCTGCACCAACTAAAGTTGCTACAGTAGTTGCCCCGAGCAATCCTAGTACCTTCATTCCTTTATATTTCATGGTTCATTCTTTTTTCTATTAAAAATTACGTTATTGATTCATTACTGGTTAGTAATAATATAATACAACCCATAATACTAAATTAAATAAGAAATGCAAATGCGTCAAACTCACTAAGGAATGAAACAATTAGAATACACCATGGCAAAACCTTCAATTAATCCTCATAGTTTGAGAAACTAGAAAAGCAGTTCTTAAAAATAGGAGGATGGTTTGGGCAAAGAACCGAATATTTCGCCAGCCTCTCGTGTCAGTGATATCACCCCTTCTTTAACTTTAGAAATTACTGCCAAAGCTAAAGCCATGAAAGCCGATGGTTTGGATGTTTGTAGTTTTAGCGCCGGCGAACCTGATTTTGACACGCCCCCTCATATTGTGAAAGCCGCCCAACAGGCGTTAGATGAGGGAAAAACCCGTTATGGCCCTGTGGCAGGAGAACCTAGATTACGGAACGCGATCGCGCAACAATTCAATAGCAAGCACCAATTACCCTATTCTGCCGATAATATCATTGTCACCAATGGGGGCAAGTTTTCCTTATTTAATTTAATGCAAGCCCTGATTAATCCTGGAGAGGAAGTGATTATTCCCGCCCCCTATTGGGTTAGTTATCCTGAAATGGTAAAATTGGCAGGGGGACACCCCATTATTGTTTACACCAATGCTGATCAAGGTTATAAAATTACCCCTTCCCAACTGCAACACCACATTACCCCCAAAACCAAACTGTTCATTCTCAACTCTCCCAGTAATCCCACAGGGGCAGTTTATTCCCAACAAGAACTAATCCCTTTAGCAGAGACGGTGGTTAACAATAATATCTTAGTCCTATCCGACGAAATCTACGATAATATCCTCTACGAAGAGGCAGAACATATTAGCATTGCCAGCTTAAACGACGAGATTTTTGCCCGTACCTTCATTAGTAATGGCTTTGCCAAAAGTTTTGCCATGACCGGATGGCGGGTGGGATATTTAGCAGGGGATGAAACCATTATCCAAGCGATGGCAAGCATTCAAAGTCACAGCAGTTCCAATGTTTGTACTTTTGCCCAATACGGCGCGATCGCGGCTTTAGAAGATTCTCGATCCCAACAAGCCATTGCCCAGATGCAAACGGCCTTTAGTCAACGACGGAAGCTCATTTTAGAGGCTTTAAACACAGTTCCCCAATTAAGCTCGACCATTCCCTATGGAGCATTTTATCTATTTGTGGATATTAGTCAAACTGGAAAAACCTCTCTAGAATTTGCCAATGATCTCCTTGAACAACAACAAGTGGCAACCGTCCCTGGAATTGCCTTTGGAGATGATTCTTGTATTCGCTTATCCTATGCCACTGATATGACAACTCTCCAAAAAGGTTTAGAACGAATTACTAAATTTGTGCAAAAATTATAATCTGCCCCAATCCCCCCCGAAAGTTGATACAATCAAAAGATTAAAATTGCTAAATTGAAGCGCGATACGTCACGGTAAAAACTGAAATAGCTAAGCATTTCAAGAGACAGGATAGGGAAGGAGACAATGAATACAACAAATCGCCAGCAAATTGCTTTAATTTCCGTTCATGGTGATCCCGCAGTGGATATTGGCGGTGAAGAAGCAGGGGGGCAAAATGTTTATGTACGCCAAGTGGGAGAAGCCCTTGCCCAATTAGGATGGGATGTGGATATGTTTACCCGTCAAACGGATGCCAATCAATCCCGTTGGGTTCAACATCAAGACTATTGTCGCACCATTCGCATTACTGCAGGGCCAGAAACCTTTATCCCCCGTCAGGAAATTTTGGATCACGCAGAACGGTTTGTGGAAGAAGTCATTCGATTTTGCCGTGAACAACAACGTTCCTATGCCCTGATGCACACCAATTATTGGATTTCTGCTTGGGTAGGGTTAGAACTACGACGCCGCTTAGCAGTGCCCATGGTTCATACTTATCACTCCCTAGGGGCAGTTAAATATCAAGCAACTCAAGAACCCCCGCATACGGCGACTCGACGCTTAGAAATTGAAAAATCCTGTTTAGAAACGGCAGAGTGCATTGTCTCCACCAGTCCCCAAGAACGAGAATCGCTGCGATCGCTGGTTTCTAGTCGTGGTACAATTGAGATTATTCCTTGTGGAACCGATATTGAGCAGTTTGGTTCAGTCTCCTACCAACAAGCCCGAGAGCAATTGGGCATTTCCCCAGAGGAAAAAGTCATTTATTATGTGGGACGCTTTGACCCCCGTAAAGGAATTGAAACCCTAGTGCGAGCTGTGCATCGGTCTCAAATGCGTGGCAAAGTGCCCATGCGGTTAATAATTGCAGGGGGATATAAACCTGGGCAAAGTGATGGGGATGAAAAAGAACGGATTACTCAAATTGTCCAAGAATTAGGGTTAGCGGATATCACAGAATTCCCAGGGCGGATTTCTGATGAGAAGATGCCTGTATATTATGCCGCTGCTGATGTTTGTGTTGTTCCCAGTCATTATGAACCCTTTGGCTTAGTTCCCATTGAAGCCATGGCCAGTGGTACACCGGTGGTGGGTAGTGCCGTCGGGGGTTTGAACTTTACCGTGGTCTCGGAGGAAACCGGAATCTTAGTGCCTCCCAAAGATGACCAAGCCTTTGCCAATGCCATTGATCGCATTTTAAGTGATCCCCAATGGCGGAATGAACTGAGCAAAAATGCCAGAAAACGCATGGAAGAGAAATTTAGCTGGGAAGGGGTTGCCTCCCAACTGAGTGATTTATATCGTCGCATTATTAAGGGACAACAATACGGGGAAGCCGATGCTTAAAGCTGCACAAAATTTCCCAAGAAATGGTTCCTAATTGCCAAGCCCAATCATCGGCGGTAATGGCATCTTGGTTTTCGCTGCCAATTAAGGTGACAACCTCGCCGGATTGAATGTCGGGGTAGGCGGTGACATCTAACATCAACTGATCCATAGTAATTGCCCCTACTTGCGGCACGCGCTTTCCGTTTAATAACACTTGTAAATGGTTGGATAAGTTACGGGGAACACCATCGGCATAGCCAATCCCCACCACAGCAATGCGAGAGGGTTTATCGGTGATAAATTGATGACCATAACTCACCCCTGCCCCCGCAGGAACCTCTTTGATTTGGGTAATCCGGGCTTTGACTTGTAAAACCGGTTGCAGAGAAGCAAATGGGGCTAAATTGGGAGATGGCGTTAAGCCATAAAGGGCTAATCCCACCCGCACCCGATCATAGTGAAATTGTTTGCCGCGCAAGGTAGCTGCTGAATTGGCAAGATGGAGACAGGGAGGGGTAAAACCCACTGATTGGAGTTGCGCGATCGCGCTTTCAAACCGTTGCTGTTGTTGATGTAAAACAGTGGTATCCTCTTCATCGGCAGTTGCAAGATGAGAATAAACACTTTTAATGGCTAATTCAGGGTAGCATTGAACCTGACGTAAAAACTGGGTGGCATTTGTCCAAGCAATTCCCAACCGTGACATTCCTGTATCCAATTTGAGATGAACCCCTAAGCTTGTTCCCAATTCCCGTAAGGTTTCCCCAAACAGTTGCGCTTGTTCTGGGCAACATAAAGTGGGTTCTAACTGCCACTGCGTCATGGCTGCCACGGCGGTAGGACTATTAATCGCCCCTAAAATTAAAATCGGTGCAGTAATGCCAGCTTCCCGTAATTCCATTCCTTCTTGCAGCGTGGCAACCGCTAAACCATCCCCCCCTGCCGCTAGAACCGTTTTTGCCACCTGAACTGCCCCATGCCCATAAGCATCTGCTTTCACCACCGCCATGAGTTGGGTGTTAGGCGATAATAGCTGTTTAATTTCAGCGACGTTATGACGGAGGGCGGTTTCATGAACCTCCACCCAAGCCCGTTCGGTGGTTAACTGTTCGGGAGAAGACAATTGGTTGGGGTGCTGTGTTGGCAACCATGATGGCTGTTTGACAGATTGATTCCAACTTAAAACCATTAATTTCGTTAAAAATAATTACTCTAAAAGAAGATGTTAACGGAAGATAGCACGAATTTCGAGGTTAGAAACTACCTTAATGGTGGGTATTGAACCAACCAAACCCCATCCAAAACAAAAACATGATACTGCTTAAAATTAAAATGGGGACTGGCCCAAACTGAAAAATTAAAATCGGTGCCGCCGCTGTAAAAAAGCCACCTCCCATAATCGGTTCAAATAATAGTTGTTTGTAAGCAAAGGTTTCCAAGGATCCCGTTTGATTTTTGGGATCAACCATTTGTAGTAATAAAAGTCCCGTTGCAGTTACCCCCATAGACTGTCCTAAATCCCCGATTCCCCGTTCAAACCAGAACGAGGGAAGTAGGCGAGGGGCAAAAAAGAGAAACGCACAAATATTCCAGGTAATTCCTGTTACAGATAAAATAACAAACGGTAGAAAATTTGCCCCGAGAACTTGCAAGGAAATCGAAGCAAGGGCAGTGGAAATCACCACATCAAGGGCAACGCCTGCAATATTTTTTTGTAGCGGTCTTAAAATCAGCCCATCTAATCCCAGACGTTTCATGAGCAATTGCACAATTAATCCCCCAATTAACGCCATGGGAAATAAGGGAACATAATTCATAATTTCAATTTCTAATTTTGCCCAAGTTACTGTTTCTAATAATTGGAGTCCCTTTAGAATTAACCATCCCAATGTTATCGCGATCGCGACAATGGCTAAATTCACTGATAAGGGATCAATTAAAAAATTATTGCTTAATTCTTGATATTCTCTTTTAAACGTTTCTGAGGGGGAAGTAATTTCTGTCTCCTCTGTCGATGCAGTTTCTTCATGATTTTCTGAGGTAATATACCCTTTTTTACGCCCCCAATTAATGAGAATCGTTCCTGATACTACCCCTGACACTAACCCCACCGTTGCTAATCCTAACGCCAGTTCTCCCCCTTGATTAAACCCGAAATATTCCAACACCGTTGCCATGCCTGCCGCCGTTCCATGCCCCCCTTCAAATCCAATTTCAATTAATGATCCGGCGATAGGATCAATTTGAAATAAAGGGGTTAAAACCAGAACTGTTACCAATAATCCCATCACATATTGTCCCCAAGCTAGGATTTGGGCAAAGGCAACTTGAGGGGCAATTTTACGCCAAATTTCTTTTGGACTGGGAATATTTTCTCCTAAAAAAATGGTGGCAAAAACTAAGTTAATGAAAACACTTGGAGATTGCGACCAAACACTGCGAATGGTATCTGTAAATAATCCTTGATTAGCAATAAAATTGTCACCAGAAACCAATTGCCCTAATCCTTCTTTACCCAAAAAGATAGCAATTACGCCCGCGACAATGGATTCTGGAATATAGAGTTCCTGAAACAGTTTCACTTGCTGCTTCAACAGTCGCCCCACCAGCAGTAATAAGCCTAAAACGATAAATGCTGCAAATACATCGACTAATTGTAATTCAGTTGTGTTCAAGGGATTTCCTCACCTGATTACTTGTAAGACAGCTTATTAGCTTATCGTTGCTGACAGGGCGTTGTCTAGTGGGTTCACTGCTACAAGAAATTGACAGTTGGGCGCACACCGTTACCCACCCAAGGGCAATGTATTATGCTACTGGGCGATAATGGATATCGCGTCGAAAATTTATCCTAACCTTGGTTTCATCAACAAAGTCTTCAGATGAGGTGTTGAGCTATGTGTATTATTAGGTATTTTACTTAGAATAGAAAGTAGTGACCTCTTCTTAGTGCGACAATCGAAATTTTTATGAAATTAGCATTTTGGCGTCCAGAATACGAAACGGGGTTTAAGCCAGTTGATGAACAACACAAACATTTATTTGATATTATTAATCGCTTACATAATGCCATGTCAGAGGGGCATGGTAATGATGTTCTAAAAGAGACCTTAGATGAATTAATTCAATATACCGTAGAACACTTTTCCATGGAAGAGAAATTAATGAGAGAATATGAATATCCGGGTTACGAAGAACATAAAGGGGTTCATGATCAATTAACCAAACAAGTTAAAGACATTGCACAAAAATTTGAAAATGGTGAACGATTTGTGACCGTTGAACTTTCTCATTTTCTAACAAAGTGGCTGATTCATCATATTAAAGGTCAAGATCAAAAAATGATTCGCTTCTTCCGAGAAAATCATGTCTTTGACAAAGAAGGAACCCTAGTCTAAACTAAAGGTTTGTGAATCATAGAAAACTGACCTTAAAGTAAGATTGTTTCATTATGGAATTTGCTCAGTGGTCACCGGAATACGAAACGGGATTTCCCTTAATTGATCAACAGCATCAACAGATGTTTGAGTTAGTTAATCAGCTTCAGGAAGCCATTGTTAGGGAAACTCATCCCGTAACCATTAAACAGCTTTTGCAAGAATTGCTGCAAGATACTATGGAACACTTTACCCTCGAAGAAAATTTAATGAGGGAACATGATTATCCCTCGTACCAAGAACACAAACAAATTCATGATCGCCTAACCCGAAAAATTCGTAAAGTTCTCCATGCCATTGAAACTAACGAAGATACTCAAGTAGTTAATACCGAACTATCTCACTTTCTCCATCAGTGGCTAGTTCACCATATCCAAGGGCAAGATCAGAAAATGATTCAGTTTTTCCGCAGCAAGAATCTTTGCTTATCATCAGAAACCGTTTCCTAATATTTAAGCCAATCGCAAGGTGGGCAAAGAAAAGCCCACCCAAAAATCTTAAGACCTTTCGGAAGAGACAGAAGTTGCTAGTTCTGGTTGATCAGCTGTGGCTTCTTGTTGACTGGCTTTAACATTGAGATATTCTTCCAGTTGGGCTTTGATGTTATCCCGAACCAGTTCCCGATAACTTAAGAAGTGTTCGCCAAGGGCACACAAGGAGAGGTAATCACCAACCAGTTTGGGTTTGGCGCGGTAGATATGGAACAGATATTGCCAGAAACGCCAACGGGTTTTACGAACGACCCCTTGTCGCCAGAAAATGAGTAACATGGCACGAATGGTTGTCCACCCTAGTTTGCGGGATTTACGATTATGGGGGGGTTCGCCAATTTGCAGAAATTGATTATAAGCGCGATCGAGGTAATTTTGGGGATCATATAATTCCCAGAAGGCGCGAATGTACTCGTCAGCAATTTCTTCAACGGGACGAGTGGGGGTAAAGTTCATTAAGGTGGTTTGATTAATATTGGCATTGTCATCTAACAAGCGCCCTTCTTTATTGAGGCGATGCCAGAGGCCTGTATCGGGAAGGGCTTGCAACATACTGAACATGGCGAGGGTGATGGAGGTATTCTCCACAAATTGAATAATGCGATCGCCTGCGCCAGCTTTTTCCCCATCAAAGCCAATAATAAAGCCTGCGGTTACTCGCAAACCGTGATTCATGATGGTTTTTACCGAATCTGAGAGGGGATCACGGGTATTTTGATGCTTTTTGGTTAACGTTAAACTCTCTTCATCTGGGGTTTCGATGCCAAGGAAGACGGAGTTAAAGTTGGCTTCCACCATTAAGTTCATGAGTTCGGGATCTTGGGCTAAATCCACTGACGCTTCCGTATTTAAGGTGAACGGATAATCTTTCTCCGCCATCCATTCTTTAAGTTCTTTTAGCAGAAGTTTAACGTTGCGTTTATTGCCAATAAAGTTGTCATCGACAATAAAAATACTCCGTCGCCACCCCAGTTCGTAGAGTCGTTCTAATTCCGCGATCAGTTGCGAAGGATTTTTGGTACGCGGTTTCCGTCCGTACAGGACAATGATATCGCAAAACTCGCACTGGAAGGGACAGCCACGGGAGAATTGCGCGGACATATTGTCGTAGGCGTCTAAATCTAATAAGTCGTAGCGAGGAATCGGGGTTTGAGTGACATCGGGTTTTTCCTCAGCCCGAAATTCCCCACTGGTTTCACCGCGTTCCCAGGCTTCAACAAATTTGGGCAGCGTAATTTCTCCTTCATCAAGGATGAGGTAATCAGCACCGGTTGCGCGGGCTTGTTCATATAAAGCAGTGGGATAAGGACCCCCTACCGCCACTGGTTTGCCATAGGATTTGGCAGTTTGCACTTTCTCATTAAAGTCTTCTTTCTGCACAATCATGGCAGAAAGGATCACTAAATCAGCCCATTGCCATTCCTCATCGGTCACTTCACGGAGATTACAATCAACTAAATGAAAGTCCCATTCTTGGGGCAGAATGGAAGCAACGGTAATTAATCCTAATGGGGGTAAAAAGGCTTTGCGGTTGACTAAAGCTAAAGCCCGTTCAAAGGACCAAAAACTTTGTGGAAAACGAGGATAAACGAGTAAAACACGCATGGGAAAAATTGTTATGTATCGGATTTTTCCTTACATAACATAAAACATCATAATTAACCAACTTTTTTTTAAGAATTAAAACAAATGAAACATTAATAATTCCTTAAGATTTTAAGTTTTGAATTTTGTCTTGAAAATAGTCTTGTTGATAACCTAATCGTTGCGCCCATTCTAAGGCATTTTCAAAGGCAGTTAGGGCTTGTTGAGCGCGATCGCGCTGCTGGTAAATTTCGCCAATGCGATCATAGGTCATCATTAACCCATAGGCATTATTAGCCCGTTGCTGGACGATCAATAATTGTTCATAAAGATGAAGGGCTTTGTCAAACGTTTCCTGGTTATCATACATTTGGGCGAGGTTTTTGACTGCCTCTGAGGCGATGGCATATTTTGTTTGTGACCACGCTTTATTAAATGCTTCTCGATAAGTTTGATCAGCCTGCTCCAATTGTTCGGTTTGGGAATAATCGTTTGCTAACGATAGCAGTAAAGCAGGAAGGCGTTGTTCATTGTCTTGTTGTTGATGGATACTGACAAGACGCTTTTTTACCGCAATGCCTTGTTCTGCATTTCCCGATTCTTCATAAATTTCCTTGAGAGATGTCAGATAATTGATTGTTGCAGAGAGGTTACTTGCTCTATCAGATTGTTCTAATAACTGTTGATAAGATTGGGCTGCTTTTTCGTAATTAAATCGTTGTTCCGATAAGGTGGCAATTTTTTCCAGGAACGGAATGGGATTGGCACTATCTTCTAATAAAGATTCATACAGCGCGATCGCGCGATCGCTAACGTTTATTCTTTCATAGGTTTTTGCCAATAATTCAATTAACTCTCGGTTATTCTTTTCCTTAGCCGTCGCTTCAATTTCCTGTAAGCGTTGACGAATATTGCGAACATCTTGAGAGCGATTATCAGACCATGCTATTTCTCCAACACGCCCCAGTGCTTTAACTTCATCCACTGGATTGAGTTTTTGACGTAACCGTAATTCGCGATACCAAATCTGAAATGCTTGTTCAACCTCTCCTGCTTGATAATGTTGCCTTGCTTGTTGATGCAGTTGATCAACCGCTTCCGATAATTTAAACCGTTCTAAAGGAGTTAAATCACGTTCCACAGGTGGATTGGGAAGAAGCGGATCTTGAAATTGCTCCACGTTTAAAGGGTTTTGAAAATCAGTTTGGGCTAAACTAGAATTAACGGGAAGCCAAGCCACAGGAAAACTCAAGCTAATGATTAATCCCCGCAGCAACAATTGACGTTTCATCATATTGAGCCTGACGAATCCTGATTGAATTGTTCTTGTTTTGGTGGATTAATCAAATCCCATTCATTCAATAAACTTGCAACTCCCCAACTTAACAATCCTCCTAACACCAACCCTGTCACAATCAAAGTAATATAAAATTGCCATAATTGTCGTAAATTCTTTTGTGCTTTCGGAGTAAGTGGTTGTGAAGATTGTTCCGAATAATTTTGTTGTTCTGATTCTAAAGGATTATATTCCTCTAGAGTGGGTTTAATAGAGGGATGATTACCATTGTGATGAGAAGATGGGTAATGGTTATTGTCG
>JAHEOB010000167.1 GCA_018610095.1 Halothece sp. MAG | reverse complement strand
GGGGACTTTCCGTTGCCAGCGCGATCGCGCTGCCCATATCACACAATCCCCACTCTACCAAGTTTTTGACCCCTGACAAAAGCGGCAGAGTTGTCCCCGCTAACGTTCCATCTTCCAGTCGTGCAGTTCCCTGTTGAATTTTAATTTGGCGATTTTCCCAAGCATAAACGCCATCAGGTAATCCCAAAGGGGCTAAGGCATCACTCACTAAAAACAGTCGTTTTGCCTTTTCTCCCATTCGTAAGAGTAACTGTAGCATTGTCGGACAGACATGTTTGCCATCGGCTATAAAACCACATTTTATCCCATTAGTAACCAAGGCTTGTCCTAATAAGCCCGGTTCGCGATGATGAAGCGACGGCATGGCATTAAAAGCATGGGTTACCAGAGATGCTCCTTGTTGAAACGCCCGTTCTGCCTCCGTTGCCGTTGCTAGGGAGTGACCTAAACTAATCAAAACGTGGGGATAGCGCGATCGCAGCTCTGATATAATTCTCTGATCAGAGGTTATTTCTGGGGCACAGGTCACCACCCTAACCTGTTTATTATAGTTTCCGATCATTGCCGCAACGTTGTCAACGGTCAAGGAACGTAAATATTGTTCTGGATGCGCTCCGCGTTTTTTGGGGTTAAGAAAGGGGCCTTCTAAATGAACCCCTAAAATCTTGGCTGAAGGAGACCTTAACGTCTTTTCTTGCTCGCAATATTGAGCAATGGTCTGCAGCGATCGCGCAATTTTTTCTGCAGAAGTTGTAACAATTGTTGGCAGAAACCCATCAATTCCTTGTTCCCATAAAAACTGAGTAATATTTGATAGCGTTTCGAGATGGGATTCATCTAAATCAGGAAAAGCTAACCCCAATGCACCATTAATTTGGAGATCAATGCCACCAAGAGACAACCAATCACCGTCCAAGTTAATTACTTGCTGTGACAGGTCAATTTCTGCTTGCGGTTGAATGGTTTTGATTATGCCTTGTTCCACTTCAATTTGATAGCATTGATTATCCTGATTGGGAAGACGAGCATTGATAATCGAAAACGATTGTTTGGGATGAACCATTTGGAAAATTTAACAATAATCTTTTATAGCGTTTCTTAGTCTTTTGAGGTACAAACTGAGTCGTTTGTTATTTGAACGTTATTTATAGCCAAGGTTCAGCGAATAAAGCCACAGCAATTCCTAACAAAACCCCCACCATAACTTGTAGCGGCGTATGTCCCAATAATTCTTTTAATTTTTCCTCATTAAAATCTTGGTTTTCTTGAAATAGTTCATCCACCATTTGATTCAGTAAGCGAGCCTGCTTGCCAGCCGCTTGTCGCACCCCAGCAGCATCAAACATGACAATAATGGCAAATAGCAGCGCGATCGCGAAATCGGTACTTTCCCATCCTTGGATTAACCCCACCCCTGTGGCAAGGGAAGCCACCAAAGCAGAATGGGCACTGGGCATCCCCCCTGTGGTAAACAGCGATCGCAGATCAAACTTCCGATAGCGGAGTAGTTCAATCAGCAATTTAAACGCCTGAGCAATTAAGCAAGCGATTAACGATACCCAGAGCAGATGATTCTGCAAAATACTCGGAAAGTCATTCATAATTAACTTTTGCGAGTGGTAATCAACTGCGCGATCGCGCGTAAGGGAGTGCCCGCTTCGCCATAGGCATCCAGTTCTGTCATGGCAGCTTGCGTTAATTCTTGGGCTTTGGCTTTAGAAGCATCTAACCCTAATAACCGAGGATACGTCGCTTTATTGGCAGCGATATCTTTGCCAGCACTCTTACCTAACTCTTGTGGGGTGGCAGTAACATCGAGAATATCATCAATAATTTGGAAAGCTAAGCCAATATTAATAGCATAGCGAGACAATCCAGCTAACTGTTGTTTCGTTGCTCCCCCTAATAACGCCCCAGTCACGACACAGCTTTCTAACAACGCTGCCGTTTTATGGCGATGAATATAGTCAAGGGTTTCCAAACCAATATCAGGATCACCTTCGGAGGCTAAATCGACGACCTGTCCGCCAACCAATCCCGTTGCACCCACCGTATGCCCTAATTTAGAAATCACTTGTAATACCGAGGAAGGATTCACCCCTTGGGTGTTACTGGCAATATACTCAAAGGCATAAGCCAATAAACCATCCCCCGCTAAAATCGCAATATCCTCGCCGTATTTTTTATGATTCGTTAATTGCCCCCGCCGATAATCATCATTATCCATTGCAGGTAAATCATCATGAATCAGAGACATGGTATGAATCATCTCTAAAGCACAGGCTGTAGGCATTGCCATTTCAATGGTTCCCCCCACTAACTCACAACTGGCTAAACATAAAATGGGGCGTAACCGTTTGCCACCCGCCAACAGAGAATATCGCATGGCTTCATAGATGACAGTGGGTTCTGCCACCGGGAGAGACTCATCCAATGCTTGTTCCACCAGGGATTTTCGTTGTTGCAGGTAGCTGTCTAAGTCAAAGGTTGGATTATCAGGCATGATTTTAAGAAAAGTGTTAGTGCTTAGGGGCAACCCCCTAGCATTAGCATCAATAGTTCGATTTTATATTTTAGGGGTCAACGGTTAAAAAACGGTTTTCAAAACTGTTAATCGTATTCTGCAATAACATGGTGACCGTCATGGGGCCGACTCCCCCTGGCACAGGCGTTAAATAACTAGCAACCTCTGCCACTTCTGGAGAAGCAACATCCCCTGTAAGACGATTTTTTCCCTGTTCATCTTGAATGCGATTCATGCCAATATCCACCACGACTGCTCCTGGCTTAACCATGTTTTGGGTGATAAAGCCCGGTTTTCCCACAGCGACAAATAACAAATCGGCTTGTTGGCTTAATCCTTCCAAATCATTAGGAGGGGTTTTGCCATGGGCCATGGTGACAGTGGCATTGGCTGCTAATAACATTAAGGCTAACGGTTTCCCCACTAAAATACTCCGTCCAATGACCAAGGCTTTTTTACTGGCAATGGAAATATTATAAGCTTCAAGTAATTGCATCACCCCGGCTGGGGTACAACTTTTTAATCCCTTTTCATTACGGACAAGTTGCCCCAAATTGCTAGGATGTAAGCCATCCACATCTTTTTCAGGAGCAATTTTATAAAGAGCCTGAATGGCATTTAAATGTTCCGGGAGAGGGAGTTGCACCAGAATCCCATCTACCCGTTCATCTTGATTTAATTGTTCAATTTTCGCTTCTAATTCTTGTTGGGTGGTGTTGTCGGGAAACTGTTGTCCAAAGGAGTTAATGCCAATTTTTTCACAAGCTCGCTGTTTATTACGAACATAAATGGCACTGGCAGGGTTATCGCCCACCATTAAAACCGCCAATCCAGGGGCTCGCCCAAGTTGAGATTGCAGTTGGCTAACCCGCTGTTGTAGTTCAGTTTGAATTTGTTGGGCAAGGGCTTTTCCATCTAATCGCTGAGCTGTTTGAGAAGTCATGATAAATGAAATGATCAATATCGGAAAAATACTCTATGATAGTGTCTCAGATTTTGTTGCCTTTGAAACCACCCTCAGCAACCGTTATGACCATAAAATTATTATTAAGTTTATTATTATTTTTAGTGGGGTGTCAGTGGAATCAGCAACAGCAACTCACCCCCATTGGGGAGTTATCCCAAACCAGTACCACCCCCGTGCGCGTGCAAGGGGTCGTGCGCGATCGCGCTAACTTAGTAACCAAGGGAGCTTATCAATTAAAAGATGAGACAGGAACCATTTGGGTCGTTACCGATGATCCGCTTCCCGACAGTGGTCAAGCGGTAACCATACAAGCCAAAATAAAATCAAAGTCCATTCCTGTCCAGGAGCAAATCTCCCAAGGTTTATACTTAAAACAACTCCCATAGTGTTTCTTTTCCCTGCTGAAGCTTCATGTGTCGTAACTGAACAATGACCCCATTTTATCCCCATCGGCTGAAACAATCTCTAAAAACTGCTGCTTTAACAGGAACATTCCTTGGCATTTGGTGGCTAATTCCCTTAAACACGCCATCGGCATTTGCCAATTTAAAAGAAAGTCCCAAAACCGTTGTTGATGAAGTTTGGCAAATTATCCATAACAACTATATTCATCCTGACTTTAATCAAGATGAGTGGGAAGCCATTCGAGAAGAATTATTAGAACGAAATTATCAGTCTAAACAAGAGGCTTATGAGGCAATTCGGGATGCAATTGATGAATTAGCGGATTCTCATACGCGATTTCTTGAACCTGAGGAATTTGAAGAGTTAAGTCGGCAAACGGCGGGTGAAGTATCGGGAATTGGGATTCAATTGACCATGGATTCCGATCATCAAACCTTAAAAGTGGTTGATATTGTTGATGATTCTCCTGCTGAAAAAGCTGGCATTCAACCTGGGGATAAAATTGTTAGTATTGATGGTCGCCCTAGCTCCTTATTGAATGTGGAACAGGCATCAGATTTGATGCGTGGTGAGTCGGGAACGAAGGTGAAATTAGTCTTATCTCGCAGCGGATTTGGACAATTTGAGCGAACCCTAACGCGGCATGAAATTGAAATTCCCCGTGTGACTTACAAACTCCGAGAAATCGATAACATGCAGGTAGGCTATATTCAGGTAGAAGAATTTAGTTCCCATACCACTGAACAAATGCGAGATGCCCTCACAGAACTTAGCCAGAAAAATGCTGAGGCGTTTGTTCTGGATTTACGAAACAATCCCGGAGGATTGCTGGAGGCAAGTATCAATATTGCCGATTTATTTTTAGAACAAGGAACGATTGTTTCGACGGTAGAACGAGGGAATGGCAAGCGTAGCTTTGAAGCCGATCCCGGTATGATAACCGATAAACCGTTAGCGGTGTTAGTGAATGAAAACTCTGCTAGTGCCAGTGAAATTCTTGTAGGAGCCCTGAAAGATAATGATCGCGCTGTCATTGTGGGATCACAAACCTATGGAAAAGGCACGATACAAGCTGTCAGATCCCTTGCCGATGGCTCGGGAATTGCTGTAACCGTTGCTCGATATCATTTGCCTGATGGTGACCTCATTGAAAAAGAAGGTATTAAACCCGATGTTAAGAGCCGTTTACCGCGTCAAGATAAGGTGCGTTTATCTTCCAATCCCAAATTACAAGGCACACAAGACGATCCCCAATTTAGCCGTGCCATCACGATTCTGAAAAAGCAATTAAACCAACCAGCACTTAACGCTAATTCTGAGGATGAGTAGAGGTGCTTGTGGGTGACTTTTCCCTCTCTTCAGCGTTGGTTACAACAACAAATGCAGGAGGCTTTAAGCCCATGGCAGGATGAGCGGAAACGCTTTCCACTCACCTTAAGATTACAATCCCGTCAAATTAATTATCGTAGCGCGATCGCGCTTGCTTGGGCAGGGAAAGAAACGGCAATTGCCCCTGCATGGGCACAGCAGCTTGTTATTCCCCTACAAAAACACCTCGGTTCCATGGCTGAGGTGCAAATGACTCCCCCTGCTTGGATTGATATCACCCTCACCCCTAAAACCCTTCAACAATGGTTAAGCAGCGTATTAACCAGCCTCCCAGTTCATTCCCCTATGGAGTGTCCACCCAGTTCCCTATCGTTTCCCCAATATAGCCATGCCCGATGTTGCCAACTATTGCAATTGGCGGTGGAACAAACATTCCTTGGTGAGGATAGTGATGCCTTCTTAATTCACGCTTTACAACAACAGGAATCCACTCATCTCTCTTCCTTAGAAAGCACAGACTGGCAACTCCTTTATCAATTAATCTTCACGTTAGATTACTTAGAATCCTGTTGTGAACAAGCAGAAAAACTAGCAACTGCTCTCAGCAATACCTTTACTCAATTTCATCGCCATTGTCGGTTCTTAAATCCACAGTTAACCCCTGATGAGCTTTTTATCCTGCGAGTGTCATTACTAGCAATCACCCAAAAAACGCTTCAGGAATTACTGTCATTGTTAGGGAAAAACGCTCCCCAAATCAGTTAATTATTTTTTGACGAGTTTTCTGATGGTTCTTGTTGTTTTGATTTCGCTTCCAATTGGGCTGCTAATAATTGCTTTTCTAATTGTTGAGTAGAGGAGAGTAAATCACTTAATCCTTCAATTAACTGTTTTAACTCTTTTCTCGTTTTCGGATCGCCGGTAATTTCATCAATTTCGGAGGTAATTTTCTGGGTGTTTTCAAAAGTAGCTCTTGCCGAATCTAGGGTTTGTTGCAGTAACATTAAATTTTCAGAACTTCCTAAGGCTTCAGAGGCATTTCGTAAATTTTCTGAAGTCTTGGCAGCATTAGTACTTAAGGTTTCTAAGTTATCCATAATTGTTTGGGTATCACCACTGTTTAAATTGGAATTAAGTTTTTCAATGGTGGGAGACAAAGAACTCAATACGCGATTTAATTGTTGACTGCTTTGACTAATTTCAGTGAGAGTGGTGTTAATATTTTCTCTATTATCAACGACTACGGTGTTAAGATTTCCTATTAATTTGTCTGTTTCTTGAGCGGTCGTATTAAGATTTCTCATTAATGTTTCTGCTTCTTTAGCAGTGGCCACTAATTGGTCACTGGTAGTTTCGGTGGTTTCACTTAACACTTCTAATTGCTGGGCAACATCTCCCGAAATCTGTGATAATTCTTGACTGGTTTGTGCAATGCCATCAGCCGCTTCTTGAGCACTTTTAGTTAACTCAATTAAATTATTCAATAGTTTAGGATCATTGAGGGCTTCAGCAGCTTCGGAGGTGCTGCGAATTAAGCGTGCAAGACTGGCTCCCACTTCTCCAGTAATCTTATCATTTTCACAAACAATAATTTGAGAATTACACTGTTCACTAATCGGGTTGGTTTTTTCTGCGTTTTTTGACACAGCCACTTGTTCATTTTCTAGGAACATATCAATGGAGGATTCTCCCACTAAGCCAGATTGATTAGCTTCCACCACCAATCCTTCACGGGGAATACTCAAATCCACTTTATCAATCGTAACTTTGACGGCAACGCCATCCGCTTGAGG
>JAHEOB010000166.1 GCA_018610095.1 Halothece sp. MAG | reverse complement strand
TTGTTCATTTTCTAGGAACATATCAATGGAGGATTCTCCCACTAAGCCAGATTGATTAGCTTCCACCACCAATCCTTCACGGGGAATACTCAAATCCACTTTATCAATCGTAACTTTGACGGCAACGCCATCCGCTTGAGGAATAATTTCTTTCACTTCTCCTACTTTCACCCCCCGATATCGAACCGTTGATCCTGCCACCAAGTGGTTAGCATTATCAAACCGAATCGTAATATCGTAGTTTGCTTTTCTAAATTGAAAATCCCGTAGCCAGAAAAATAATCCCACAAATAACAGGACTCCCAATAGAAACACTAAGCCAACCGATCCTTCTCGAATTGTGCGCGATCGCATGATAATCTCCTTAATTGAATTGAATGTTAAGTTCCTGCCACCTGAATGGGTCCTTCTACACTGGCATTAAAGAATTGTCTAACCATCGGGTGATCGGTGGTATCAATGTCTTCCACCTTTCCTTGCCACTGTATCTTACCGCTATAAAGAAAAATGACGCGATCGGCAGTGCGACGGATGGTGCTATCTTGGTGACTCACCATAACGTAAGTATTCGACCCTGAGCCCGTATTTTGTAATCGCCGTACTAAGTTTTCAATGACAGTTGAAGCAATGGGATCAAGCCCAGCAGTGGGTTCGTCGTATAAAATAGCGGCAGGAGAAGTATCGGGATCTTCGGGATTCGACATAATGGCACGGGCAAAACTGACTCGCTTTTTCATCCCTCCTGACAATTGCGCCGGTGATAGATCAGCTGTTTCTGGCGGTAATCCTACCATTTGCAGTTTTTCTTCCACTAATTTGCGAATTTTGTCATGGGATAAACGAGAGTTTTGATATAAGGTAAATCCGATGTTTTCATCTACTGTTAAGGAGTCAAATAAGGCTGCTTGCTGGAAGACCATGCTAATATTCATGGCATCTTGTTGGTCTTCAATTAACCCTTGCCGTCGCTGTTGTTTGATGTAAATTTCTCCCTTATCTGGCGCAAGTAATCCTGCAATTATTCTCAAAATAGTTGATTTTCCGGTTCCAGAAGGACCAATAATAACAAGGGCTTCTCCTTCATAGATATCTAAGTCAACGTTATTGAGAACGAAGGTATTACCAAATTGTTTAGAAATTCCTTTTAATTGAATTAATGGCGGCGTCATGGAACGATTTTATTTCGATAGTGACAACAAACCGTGTGATGATCCTCAATGGTTTTCTGTGGAATTAAGATTAAAAGCATTTATAAATTGAAAGTATGCTAATCCTTCTAAAATACCAGCAGCATAATTTTCATGGGCTAAGTAACGATAAGGGGTTTGATATCGTTGATACCATTGTCTCAATTCCGGTTGAGCATTGCCAACTAAAATCCCATAGGGGGTTCCTGTACTAAATAAGGCAATATCGTTACCTGAATCACCACAGACCACCGTTTGTGAGTCATTCATGTTCCATTTTTGTTGTAGAAATTGAACCGCTAATCCTTTATCTGCTTGTTTGGGAATAATGTCAAGGTCTTGCCCACTACTATAAATCAGTTTGACATCTAAATTAGTTTCAGCAAGGCGTTGTTTAAGTTTAGTGATCGTTTGTTCTGCTGTTTCTTCTGCTAAGTGAAAACTAATTTTAAATTCTCCTTGTTCGGAATTGGATTGAGGGGTTAATTCGGGAAATTCATCTAGGATTAATTTAACAAGTTTAGATCGTTCCCAATTTTGAGATAATAAATTTACCCAATCTTGATCAATTTCACCTTGTTGCAAATCAAAATAAAGTTCCGTTCCTACTGAACTAATCAGGGCATCTGGGGTTAGCATCGGTTGCTCTTGAAATAGTTGCTGATACAAAAACCATGATCGACCTGTGGCATAGACAATTTTTGTGCCATATTGGTCTCGATAACTTTGCAAGGTGGCATTGAGTTTCTCTAAGGCTTTTTCATCGCCAATTAATGTATTATCTAGGTCAGTTACAAATAAAAATGGTTGCATCATAAAGGGTGTCAAGTCATAAACAAACTAAGCAATTAATTGAATCTTTTAAAGATTATTATAAGGTTATCGTTTGTCTAGGAAAAGGTTAAAAGCGTTTCCTTTTTCATCAAATTTGTTATATTAAATAATAAATCGATTCTTGAACTGTTGTTACTTTGATGGAACATCATGGTTATTAGGCACTCCCAAACTGTCTAAGGGATCAATTGTATCGTTTGAAAGCGTAGTGACACGATTTGAGGATACGTGAGACTAATGGAAAACTGGTGGCAAAAGACCTTTCCTGAAGGGCAAAAACAATTACCAATTCGTAATCCCCAAGGTGAAATTCATTATCTTGCTTATGGAGAAATTGGTCAAGGACAACCCATTATTTTTTTACATGGAATTGGTAGTTGGAGTTATAGTTGGCGACAATTGATTCCCACTTTAGCGGAAAAGTATCGGGTGATTGCCTTTGATGCAACAGGACATGGTTTTTCTGAAAAGCCCTTTCAGTGGGATATTCGGCACTTACAGCAAGAATTACCCCAAGTGATTGAGGCCCTTTGTGAGGAACCGCCGATTGTGATTGCCCAATCGTTAGGAGGATTAGTCAGTTTAGCCTCTGCCATTGACTATCCCGATTATTTTTCCCGTTTGGTGTTAATTAATGCTGCGGTATTTCCTAATGAATTACCCAGTTTTGGGATGCGATGGCTTGCTGGTGTGCCATTAGAGTTAGTCAAAGGGGTGGATCACGCTCGAATTGTCAAACCCCTTGCGCCCATTGTACGAGAAGTGGTGCGATTTGCCCGTCGGGATGTGGTAAGCAATCCCTCCATGGTAACTTATGAAGACGTTTATGCCCTGACTTATCCCTTTATTGAAAATACTGGCGCGATCGCGCATTTTACTCAAACCTTACAACAAGCTGCCCAAGAAATTGCATATCTAGAAAACAATGAACCCAATTTAATTAGTTATGTTCATCAGCACTTAGCAGACATTACCATTCCCACACTTATTTTATGGGGCGATCAAGATCAATGGTTTCCCCTCGAACATGGCAAAAAACTCCATGAATCTCTCCCCAATTCTCGTTTAGAAGTATTAGAAAATTGCGGGCATGATGCCACGGCTTGTGCTTGGGAACAAATTGAGAAAAAAGTGTTGAATTTCCTAACAGAATCAGTGCAACCGACAACCTAGTTCAAATGGGATTAAGCAGGAATCGTTGCTAATTTCTGTTTCTCTCTGTCACATTCAGGAGTTGTCCTTTGGTAAGATAAGCACCAGATGAGGCAATTTTAATTAATTGTCTATCATTACTGATAAAGATGCTGTGTCTAAAAATAGGGATAGATTAATGACGGAATCGACAACCGAAAGCCAACAACAACAAAGCCAAACTGGAATTAATAATGAACAAGCTGGCGATATGGTTCCCTCGATGGGGACTTCCACTCCAGAGAGTCAACAACCACAATGGAAACAATATGTCCAGCCCGTGTTTAATGTGTTAGGAGAACTACCGTCTCAGGTGGTGCGATTTTTTGATGACTATAAGCAACCGCTCATTACACTGGGCTTGATTATACTAGCCATCATTACAGTAAGAGTGACGATCGCTGTTTTAGCTGCTATCAATAGCATTCCCTTATTATCTCCCATTTTTGAGCTAATTGGGATCGGTTATATGTTTTGGTTTCTCTGGCGCTATCTGTTGAAGGCATCCACCCGTCAAGAGTTAGCAAACGAATTTAACGACTTAAAAGCCCAAGTCATTGGGAATAATTCTCAATAATCCTAATAACTTCCTGTTTGCTAAAAACATTCTCCCCCTGATGGTTGGGGGAATTTTTTTTGACTTTGATTCAAGGCGGGAGACTTAAAGTTTCAAATTAGTTTATGTTGAACTTCATGCAGTAACGGCATATTTTTCAGTAATCAATGCTTCCACTTGTTCCGGTTGAACTCCGAGATGACGAGATTTGTCAGCCTGCATGACCACGCAAGGTCCTTTTTTACATTTGTCCATGCAACCGCTGGGTTTGACTTGAACCTGATCGTGCAAATCATGCTTTTCAATGGTATCCACTGCAGCTTGATAAACTGCTTTCCCGCCTCGTTTACAGCAAGACGATTTTTGACAAATAAGAATTTTATCTTTTTTATCCTTTTTCTTTTGCGGGGTTGGGGAAGGCGTTGTTGCCGTTGTCGCAGCAGAGGTGTTTGCACTGGCTATCGTTGGCGCAGTTGCCGCAGTTTCAGGATTATGGGGTTGAATGTCTTGAATTTTTCGTTTTCGTGTCCCTTTTTTCCAATTGTAGGTTTCCTTCCCTGAAATCGTTACCCATGATCCCAATGGCAATTCGTTAACGATCAAAGGACGAAGTTCTTTACTCACTTTTAGAAGTTGTTCTTCCTCTGCTGTCGAGATGCGAAGATATTTCGGTTTAAATGGAGATTTGCCCACTGCTTCTAGAAACCGCCCCTCGATCACAAAACGGGTCACTTGTTTTTTCGATCCACTCACGTTATGCTCCCTTCAAACTGCAAATTACTTTCAACTACTCACTTCTACAATGACAAAAAATATCCATCTCAGCAATCAGGAAGTAATTGATTTTAAAACGATAAGATAGAGACAATCGTGGATAAGACTAATTTCACTCCTAGTGGGAATGTCGCAAGAATCCCTAGAATCCGAGTTTCAGCAACTAAAAGAGCAACAGCAGTTAATCTTAAATCAGATTGATCGCGCGATCGCGATTTTTGATTCCCAGCATCGCCTCATTAACTATAATCAATCATTTTTACGTTTAGGAGATTTTTCCCCAGAATGGCTTGACCAAAATCCTAGGCAAAAAGCAGTATTAGAAGCCTTAGGCAATTATCGTAATTGGTCTTGGGGACAACAACACGTTTTAGAAAATATCATTCACAAAGCGGATTCTAACCCCACCCCTTGCACCATTGAGCAACCTTCGGGGGACAATTTACATATTTTAGTCACTGCCACCTCTCAGGGAGGCTATATCCTCAATGTGCGGGAATTGTCCATGAATTGGGATTCCCACGATATTATTAATCGTGAACTGAGACGACTCACCTTTCTACTGGGATTAACGGAACGCTTACAACCGGCGCGAGAACTTCAAGAAATTGGACAATTTGCCCTGTCTTATCTGATTGAAACCACTAATGCCAGTTTTGGCGATGTGAAAGTCATTACAGGAGAAGGGGAAAATCGCAAAGCGGGATTATTAGTCAATCAAGTCACCTCAGAATTTATTGCCAGTTATGGGGATGCCATTCCTGAGATGGAACAGTTAATGGAAGAGGGCATTCCTTATGGGCAAGGATTACTTTGGGAAGTTGTGGAAACCGGAAAACCGCTGTTTATTGACGATTATGCCAATCATCCCCAAGCAGTAAGTGCCTTTCGTCATCCCAGCATTGGGCAGTTAGGATTATTTCCCATTCCTGGGAATAATGGGGAAATTATTGGGGTATTAACCTTAGAATCGCGATCGGAAAATCGGCTAAAAAGTCAAGTTCAAGAAGATATGGTGGTAGCGGCCTGTCGAACATTGGGCGTTGCGATTGAACGGGCTAATGCCGAACAACATCTGCGTCAAGTTAATGAGGAGTTAGCCCAAGCCTCGCAAATGAAATCAGAGTTTTTAGCCTCCATGTCTCACGAATTGCGTACTCCTCTCAATAGTATTTTAGGGTTTGCGGATTTACTGGAACGACAACGGCGTGATCCTTTAAGTGACAATCAAATTAAACAAGTCAAAGCCATTCAACGAAGTGGTCAGCATTTACTACAACTGATTAACGATATTTTAGATCTGTCCAAAATTGAAGCTGGGAAAACGGATTTAGAATTACAGCCGGTGGTGATTCATGATTTATGTAGTCAATGTTTACGCATGGTACAGCCACGGGCTGATAAAAAACGCATTGCCTTATCTTTAGAACTGGATTATCAAATTAAACGAGTCCAGTTAGATGAACGGCGGGTACGCCAAATTTTAATTAATTTACTGTCCAATGCCATTAAATTTACTCCCGAGGCCGGAAAGGTCAAATTGAGTGGCTCATTGCGTTATGGTAATGAATTACTGCAAGAATATCGTCCGGATCATAGTCCAGTTAATGTCAGTACTCCCTATTTGTGTTTAGAAGTATCGGATACTGGCATTGGCATTCCCAAGGAAAAACAGCAATTCTTGTTTCAGCCCTTCCAACAACTGGATTCTTCACTCACTCGCCGTCACGAAGGCACTGGATTAGGGTTAGCCTTAACCAAACGGTTAGCGGAATTGCATGGGGGAACTATTTCTGTGGATTCCCAGGAAAATCAAGGGAGTACCTTTCGGGTATGGCTTCCCCTAACGGAATTACGAACGGAGCAAGAACAACCACAACCCACAGCAACAGAACAAGTGCCATCTATCTCGGAAGAAATTAATCGTCCCCTTGGTCAAGATGAAACCCAGACGACTTACCAAGGACGGGTTTTGGTGGTGGAAGATCAACCCTTTAATCAAGCCCTAATTTGTCAAGTTTTGGAATTGGAAGGCTATTCTGTGGAAGTTATCTATGATGGGAAAACAATGCAAAATTTGATCGAAGCGGAATTGCACTCACCAGAACTTTTACCCCATTTGATTTTACTGGATATTCAATTGCCTGAGGTAGATGGATTTCAATTATTACAACAAATTCGTTCCACTGACTATTGGAAAGACCTCCCTGTGATGGTGATTACTGCCATGGCGATGCCCGGCGATCGCGATCGCTGCTTAGAAGCAGGGGCTGATGATTATGTGGCGAAACCTCTTGATTTGGAAACTGTTATCGAGAAAGTTAATACTTTAATTGGCAACACCAATAAATAAACCTAATCAATGTGCCATTTCGGTGGGATAGCTCACCGTTTGCATCATCTCCTCTAAAGTGGTTAATAATTCTTGTTCATTATAGGGCTTAGAAAAATAAGCAGATGCCCCTAACTTCATCGCTAATTGTCGATGTTTTTCATTACCACGGGAGGTTAACATTGCAATTGGTAACTCCTTAAATTCAGGATGACCTTTAACTTCCCCTAAAACGCCATAACCATCTAAGCGAGGCATTTCAATATCACAAATTACCGCTTGCACCGATAAACCACTAAAGATTTTATCAACGGCTTCTTGACCATCCTTGGCTTGTTCCACTTGGTACCCTGCTTTTTCTAGCGCGATCGCGAGATAACGGCGAACATGAATGGAATCATCCACAATTAAAATGGTATTGCCCGTAAACGAGGGTTGCTGATCCCACTCAACCCTTGATTCGACGGTGCTTTCAGGTTGATGTAACCAACTTAATAATGGGACGGGATCAACTAAAGGAATGGGACGACCATCGCCTAAAACGGTGGAACCTGTGACCCCAGGGGGTAAGGGAAAGGGACTATCTACGCTGCGTAATGCCACTTCTTGTTCTTGCCAAAAGCGATCAATGCGCAAGCCATGCCAACTCCCGTTATAATCGACAATTAAGGCAGTGGGACGAGCTAAGGTAGGTGTTCCTTCCATTTCAAATGGTTTGGCAGGACGGTTGAACTGAGACCATTGTTCCAAACCAGTGACAGGAATGGTGGTATTGTTCCAAGTAACTTCGCCACTGTCGGAATCGCTATCAAAACGAACAAAGGCTTTTACCGATTCCACAGGAACGGCAAAGATCACGCCGCTACTTTCCACAATGGTGACGCGGGCAATGGAAACAGAAATGGGAAAACTAATATAAAAGGTTGTTCCCTCTCCCGGTTGGGTATCGACATTAATTTCACCGCGAATTTTTTCAAGGTTGGTATGAACCACATCCATGCCCACACCACGCCCTGATAGTTCTGTCACTTGTTCAGCGGTGGAAAAGCCGGGTTCAAAAATTGCCTGTATGAGTTCTTGGTTACTGAGTTCGTTTAAGGCTTCCTGAGGTGTACCAAACTTTTCCAAACGATGTTTAATTTTATCCAGATTAATCCCGCCACCATCATCGGAAATCGAGATCACACTTTTATTGCCTTGATTAACTGCCCGTAAAGTAATTTGCCCTTGTTTGGGTTTTCCTCGTTGCATTCGCGTTTCTAGGTCTTCAATGCCATGATCAAAGGCGTTACGTACTAAATGATTTAGGGGGGCAGAAAGGGCTTCCATGGCAGCGCGATCGATGAGGGTGTTTTCCCCTTGAATTTCTAGGGCAACGGGCTTATCATATTCTACCGATAGATCGCGAATGACCCGTCGAAAACTTCTCACAGCTTCAATAAAGGGTCGCGTTTGAACCCGGGTGATGCTGCGTTGCAAATCACTGGTGGTGAAGTTCAGTTCCCCCATGGCTTGGTTAATTTCCCGAGAACTGACTTCAATATCGCTGGTTACTTCCTGCAATTGCACAATGGTTTCCATGTGTTCTTGGAACAGTAAGTGCAAGCTACTATAGCGATCCATCTCTAGGGGATCAAACGCTTGGTTAGAAGCATCCTGATTCTCAGTTGGAATTTGATTACCCACTTGTTCTAAGTTTAATTGGTCATACCATTTCCGTAATTGAGCATTCGCCTGTTCTAACTGTTGGGTGCGAGTTTTACTCAGATTGACATAATCCTGTAATTGTTTGAGTCGGGAATTAATGACTTCTCGTTCTAGAATGAGGCGACTAAATAAGGTGTTAATGCGAGTGAGTTGTTCCACTGAAACCCGAACAGTAGTTTCTTCTGCCTGACTTTGTTGAGGTGAAACCGTTTCTGATTCCTGCTGGGTTTCTGCTTGGCTGGGTTCTGACTCACTTTCATCTGAAATTGGGGATGATTCTTCTTGATCAGTGAGCTCGGCTACCTCCTCACTGCTTTCCTCAGCAAAGTCTATGGTTTCAATTTCTTCTTGCAGTTCCGTTAATTCCCCAGAATCAATTTCATCGATATCAGGAATTTCCAATTCTTCCGCATTAATGTCTTCCGCCGTAATTTCATTGGGATCAATGGCGGTGGGTAAATTGTCATAACGCCCTAATTGGATTAAGGCTTGACAGCGTTCCCATTGCCCGATCGCGCTACGGGTTAACGACGGCACTTGCTCAGGAGTCACTTCACCGAGATAGTGTTTCACTGAATCGCAAATGCTGACAAAGGCATCACACTCAATCATGCGTCCAAATTCAGCTAATTCTTCTGTCGTGGTTTGTAGCTGTTGGGCTAACTCACTTGGGGGAAGAAGCTCTAATTGCTGTTTGAGGCGTTCTAAAGACTCTTCTACCCCACTCCCAAACAAGATATCGGCGACATCGGTTTCTTCTTCTTTGGATAACAGAGCCGTTTCATCGGCTTCTGTCAATTCCCCTAACTGTTCTTTCAGGGGGGTAAAAATGGCAGATGTTTGCTCATCGAGCCATTCCTGTTGGGGTTCACTCCCTGCCCGATATTGTTCCCCCATGTTACGTAAACAATCGACTGCTTTCAGTAATAGGGTTTCCACCTTGATTGCGACGCTGTGATTTTTATAACGGGCTTGGAGAATTTTTAAGAAATCTTCGAGAGAATGAGCGGTTTGCGAGAGGGCATTAAAGCCCATCATGGCTGCGCCCCCTTTAATGGAATGGGCAGCCCGAGCGGCTTGTTGCAGTTTTTCTAAATCAACGGTGTTAGCATCTGCTAATCCTAATAGGGAGGATTCCAACTGATTACAATAATCAGTGGCTTCATCCAAAAAATCTTGTTTGGCTTGTTCCTCTGCATCCATGATTCAATACCTTTGGCTGGTTTCAATGATTCCCTCACCTTCTTCTAAGAATGATTTATTTATCGACTTTGAACTGTTCCACGGATTCTTCGAGATTTTTCGCCACTTGTGCCGTGTTTTGAATGTTTTCAGCAACCTCTCGGGAAGTTTCAGAACGCTGTTGAGAAGATTCTGCTAGTTGTTGCATGGTTTGCGATACTTGTTGTGAGCTTTCCGCTTGGGAAATGGTGGATTGTGAAATGGACTGCATTAAGTTATTAATCACTGCCGATTGTTCCACCACATTTGCCAATCGCTCTTTGGTTTGTTCCACAGAACGGGTACTTTCAACAACTTCTGTTGTTCCCTTTTCCATGGTTTCAATCGCTTCTTGGGTTTCAGTTTGAATGGTGGTGACAATTTGGGAAATTTCTTTTGCGGCTGATGCCGATTGTTCTGCTAACGATTCTACTTGTTCCGCAACGGCGGTAAAGCCTTGTCCA
>JAHEOB010000165.1 GCA_018610095.1 Halothece sp. MAG | reverse complement strand
ATGAGCGGTTAGAGTTTCTAGGAGATGCCGTTTTAGGGTTTTTAGTGGGAAAATTATTATTTGAACATTATCCCCAGATGCGAGAAGGGGAATTAAGTCGGCTGCGATCGCGCTTAGTTAATAATGAACATCAATTGGCAGAATTAGCCCTAAACTTTCAATTAGATTACTATCTCTATTTAGGAAAAGGGGCGGAAAAAGATGGGGCGCGTCAAAATCCAGAGGTGTTGAGTGATACGTTTGAAGCGGTGATTGGTGCTTATTTTCTGGAGTCTGGTATGGAAGCAGTAAAAGCATTGATTGAACCCTTATTTGAAAAAATTGCCCAACAAGTCACAAGTCACACCACGACCCCGCAACTAGATGAAAATTATAAGGGGCAATTACAGGAATGGGCGTTAGCTGAAATTGGGGAGTTGCCACAATATGTCATTGTTAACGAAACAGGTGCCGATCATGCCAAAGAGTTTACCGCCGAAGTGCGCATTGCGGGAACGGTTTATGGAGTAGGTATAGGCGAAAGTAAAAAAACAGCCGAGAAAAAGGCTGCTAAGGCGGCTTTGTCAAATATTGATGGAACCTAGAGGGGGAATTTTATCTTAAGCGTCCCGATCGCCAAATACTAACTAATAACCAGAACCCAATTAAACTAGCAGCAGCAAACAGAATATTGCTAATAAAAGACAATTGTGGGGTTTGGGCATTAGCGGAAATAATCGCTGCCCCAATAATTAAGGCAGCGACAATAATACTAAAGGAAAGGCGGTTAGCTGAATCATCTAAACTTCGCCGTAAGGAATCTAATTGTTGGACTCTTAAATTCCAGTTGAGGGTTTCAGACGTAACGCGATCGAATAATAATTCCAGTTGACGAGGGGTTTGTAAGGATAAACTTTTCAAGTCTAAAGTTGCCCTGAGTAAGGTTGGAATGGGATTATTGCCTAAGATTTGATTACGGAATAAATCACTCATTAAGGGTCGAATTTCTTCCAATAAATTAAGGTTGGGATTAAACCCTCGGGCAACGCCTTCTAAATTGGCTAAACTTTTGGCATACAATCCCATATTAGAGGGTAATTTAACATTATTTTTTCGAGAAACTTCTAAAATTTCATAGAATACTTCGCTGAAATTAATTTCTGCAATGTTGAGATTATAATATTTCCGCAGCATTTGGTCATAATCATTTTCCAGATTATTTAAGTTGACCAAATCAGACCGTTCTGATAATTCTAAGGTTAATTGGGTGCAGCGTTGGGCATCAATATCCACAATCGCTAATAACATTTCTGTTAAAATTTGTTGGGTTCGGGGATCGAGTCGCCCGATCATGCCACAGTCAATAATCGCAACTCGCCCATCATTGAGATAAAAGATATTGCCGGGGTGGGGATCCGCGTGAAAGAACCCATCCAGATAAATTTGTTGGAAAAAGACGCGGAATAGTAGCGTGGTGACTTCCTGACGACGTTTTTGTTCTTGCTGTTTCGGCAATTCTGCTTCTAGAATCGGGCATCCTTCCAACCATTCCATCACTAATACTTTTTCCGTCGTAACATCCCAATGAATGGCAGGAATGACCACTTGTTTGGTATCAAACCAACGAGTCGTGGTAAGGTTGCGACGCAACTGATCGGTATAAGTTGCTTCTTGGGTAAAATCTAATTCGGCACGCAGGGCATTGGTAAATTCTTCGGCAAGGGCAACCACATCATAGTCTTCCCCAAAATCTGTTCGGGCAACTAATTCGGCAATTCCTTTAATCAGGGCAATATCCTGTTCAACGACCTTGTCAATGCCAGGGCGTTGCACTTTAACGGCTACTTCTTGACCATTGCGTAAGGTTGCCCGATGGGTTTGCGCGATCGAGCCGGCAGCAACGGGTTCTTGATTAAACTGGGAAAAGACCTCCTCAACAGGGGCATTTAACTGTTCTTGCAATAGCGTTTTAATCTCACTCCAAGCGACAGGAGGAACATTCGCTTGCAGGGCGGTGAGGGCTTCGATATAAGCAGGGGGAATAATATCCGGCCGAGTGCTTAACAGTTGTCCAAATTTGACATAAACTGGCCCTAAATCTACTAGAATATTGCGCAGAACCTTTGGTGGGGGTAATTCTGGGGAATCGGCTTTTCCTACCGTCAGCAGACGGCGCATATAATCCCAACCGTTACGGAAAACGACTTCTAGGATTTCTCGTTGACGACCTCGATTTTGCGTCAGAAATACCACAGTTGTTGCCTTGTGTTGTGTTCTTGTTACTCCACTCTTATAACAGTTCGTCGAAGCGATTGTCTGCTTGTAATTGTTTAAGAAGTTGTTTAATTTGCTGAGTGCGGTCTTTTTTAGCAACGAAGGTAACAGCGCGATCGCGCACAATCACCACATCTTCTAATCCCAATGTCACCACCACTTCTTGGGAATCAGAATTATAAATAATTGACCCTGTTGTCTCCATTCCGACATGGTTTCCAATTGCCACATTATCCTGATCCCCTTTCAATAATCGCTCTAGTGCATTCCAGTCTCCTAAATCATCCCAACCAAACTCACTGGGAATGACATAAGCCAGTTGGGTTTTCTCCATTAAGGCATAATCAATGCTATTTTTGGGCAACTCCCCATAGGCAGTTATTCCCTTCTCCTGTAGAGGGGTGACAATATCGGGGGCATATTGTTGCAACTCCTGTAGCACCACTCCCGCGCGAAAGATAAACATCCCACTATTCCAACTAAACCGTTGGCTATCAATAAAAGACTGGGCGGTTGGGTAATCTGGTTTTTCGGTAAAACGAGTGACGCGATAAGTGGCTAAGCCTTGATAGGTTCCCGTATCGCTTCCCTGTTCAATATAACCATACCCTGTTGCTGGATAAGTGGGTTTCATCCCGAGAGTGACAATTGCCTTTTCTGTCTGGGCTAATTCCACTGCAGCCGCGATCGTCTGTTCAAAGCTCGCCATATCCCCAATCCAATGATCGGCAGGGAAAAAGCCTATCAAAGCATCTTCTCCGTAACGTTTAGCAATTTCAAGACTAGCCCATGCCACTGCCGGGGCAGTATCTTTTCCTTGCGGTTCCACTAAGCAATTTTCGGGAGGGAGTTGTGGGAGTTGTTGTTGAACTTGAGAAGCAAGGATTTGTGAGGTGATCACCCAAATTTTATCCCAACCCGTAGTTAACCTTAAGACACGATTAGCAGTGGATTGTAAAAGTGTGGTGCCACTACCATCCAGAGATAACAATTGTTTGGGGCGTTGTTGACGACTCACTGGCCAAAAGCGTTCCCCTTTACCACCAGCGAGAATAACGGGAATAATGGAATGCGTCATAGCCAAAGCATTATGCATTGAGTCTGTATTGATTTTAAGGGATAATAGAGACTTGATAAAATGAGCCAACCATAACTAATTTTAGAAAATTATGGTGACAAGAATACTTAAACGACTGTTATATTTAGTGATTGCATTTCTGTTAGCGGGAATGTGGATTTTATTTGATGCTCAACCAGCAGTGGGGCAAGATAAAAAGGTTAATTATACTCATACTGTCGTTTCAGAGCGAGACTTTTCTAACCTTGATTTAGTGGGGGCAGTATTTGCTGCTGCCCAAGCCCGTCGCACCAATTTTAGTGGTTCTGATTTAGAAAATGCCATGTTTACCAAAGCAACGTTAGCTGATGCGGATTTATCTGATACCAATTTAAGTGGCGCGTTAATGGATCGGGTAAATTTAAATGGTGCTGATTTAAGCAATGCGGTTTTACATGAAACAGTCATGACAGGAACAACGTTTGAAAAAACCAAAATTACTGGGGCAGATTTTACTGATGCCATTCTTGAGCGCTTTCAAGCCAAATTATTATGTGAGCGAGCAGAAGGGGTTAATCCTGAAACAGGGGTGGCAACAAAAGAGAGTTTAGGGTGTCGCGAATAATGCTTGATACTCTCCCGTTAAGTCTAGCGACTATAACGGGACTCCCCATGTCGCATTTAAGATGGCGAGCTTATGCTAACTTTAGAATCAAATCATTAATGATTCCGTGGAGATTAATGCGCTATTATCACCTGACAATGAATATGGTGGGAAATAGTAAATTAAAGAGTGGCATTTCTTAGATGGTCAGAGGAGTTAGAGGGAAGCACCATTACGATTGAGGAGGAAGAAATTGATGGTGATACTGCAACTGTTACTTACACCATTACCCACGAAGATGGAACGGAACGAACTGAAACCGCTAATTTAGTCAAAGAAGATGGTGAGTGGAAAATTAGTCCCTCCAAGTAATCAAAAAAAAATAGAGCCAGGTGCTGGCGTTGACACCTGGATAAGATAATCAATCAAAAACAGATTTGACAGCTCTCGTCCTTTAAACGAAAGCAATTTGAGCTTATGTTAGGCTTGAACTACGGATGAGTATCTAGCCCAACAAGCACTTCATCAACACACCATTCTTTATTCATCTTCCCATTCTTCAACAGCAATTAGGTCTTGAACAGGGTCTTGCATGGAAAACCCAAAATCCATCAGTTCGCTTTTCCAGTAAGACCATTCATCACCGTAGAGAAGGGCGATTTTCCATATGCTATCGGTGGGTTTAAGCACTTTAGAATTCACTAAAGACTCTACTTGGCGTTGCAACTTCACCATGGGGTGAGCTACTTGCTTAGTCATAAATTCGCTTGCAATAAATTGTTCAAATACTCGACGGCGGTCACTTCTTACGTTGCAATTGCTAATTCTCGCAGAGACATTCAACGCTAAGAAGTATCTTCTCAATTAATAGCGCAATGGAGATGCCTTTAGCAAGGATTTTCCCCAGCAAGTACGGAAATCACTACCTAAGACATAGATATGGATTTAACCTCCTGAGCCATATTCTTCTTCAAAACAGACTTGGTTCAACTCAAATCGTCCACCATACGCTTTGTAAGGTTCAGCAGCATAGCCTAGGGCTAATAAACAGCAAACATCTACCTGATCGGGAATCTTAAAAGCATCTTTGACTTGGCTTGCAACAAATCCTTCCATGGGGCAACTATCAACACCAAAACTTTTCGCAACCACCATCATCTGCGAGACGGCTAACATGGTATGACGATTCGTCCAAACTTCTAGATTGCTAAAGTTTGGGGCATTCTCGACAAAGCTAGGGATGGTATTACGCATGTAGTTAGCATAATCGTCATTGACTGCTTGGTGTTGTTCCCCAAGGCGAATGACAGATTCAATATTATCAGAGTTGACTGCAGCGCGATCGCCGCAACAAATTAAGACAATCGGGGCTTGCTCCACCTGTCTTTGATTAAAGGCACATTCTTTGAGTTTGGCTTTATTTTGGGAATTCCGTACTACCACAAATCGCCAAGGTTGCAAATTAAACCCCGAAGGGGCTTGCATCCCTAAACGTAAAATGGCTTTGAAGGTTTCCTCAGGAATGGGCTCACTGCTAAAGGCACGAGCAGCACGGCGTTGCTGAATGGCAGTTAGTAAATCCAGAGAAGAACTAGGGGTAGAATTCATAAAACTCCTTTGGAACTGGGAACATGACTAGCACGACGGGGATCAATTTCAACAGCACTACGACAAGCTCGGGCAAACGCTTTAAAGGTTGCCTCGATAATATGGTGAGAATTAATCCCATCCAATTGACGAATATGAAGGGTCATTTCACTATGATTGACCAAGGCAACGAAAAATTCTCTTACCAGTTGCGTATCGTAAGTTCCGACACGTTGGGTGGGAATGGTTAAACCATAACTGAGATGGGGTCGTCCTGAAAAATCCAATGCGACTTGAATTAAGGCTTCATCAAGAGGGGCAAGGAAATTCCCAAAGCGTTGAATCCCTTTGCGATCGCGCAAGGCTTGAGCAAAGGCTTGTCCTAATGTGATCCCAACGTCTTCATTGGTATGGTGATCATCAATTTCGGTATCCCCTGTGGCTTTCACTTCTAAATCAAATAAACCATGGGAGGCGAGTTGAGCCAGCATATGATCTAAAAAAGGAATCCCTGTATCGGCATCACAGTTCCCTTCTCCATCAAGGTTTAGGGTGACAGCGACATCCGTTTCTCCTGTGGTACGAGAGATAGAGGCAGTCCGAGGGGAGGTGGTCAGAGCATGATCGGAAATTTGCATATGACGTTCCTCGTTTAATAACTTACATCCCCATAATGTTATATCCCGAATCCACAAATAATATCTGTCCCGTTACGCCACTGGCAAGATCACTACACAAAAAGGTTGCAGCATTGCCCACTTCGGTTTGGGTAACAGTTCGTTTCAAGGGAGCAGTTTCTTCCACGTGACGAATCATTTCTAAAATTCCTCCCACCGCAGAAGACGCTAAGGTGCGAATCGGGCCGGCTGATATGGCATTAACTCGGATATTGTGTTCTCCTAGTTCCGCAGCTAAATAACGAACACTCATTTCTAATCCCGCTTTGGCAATGCCCATCACATTATAGTTGGGCACCACCCGTTCTCCACCTAGATAGGTCAGGGTAACAATGCTACCGCCATCATTCATCAGAGGTTTGGCTGCTTGCGCTAAACGGGTAAGAGAGTAGGTACTAATCTCCAAGGCTTGGTTAAACCCTTCTCGTGAGGTTTGACTAAACTCTCCTGAAAGTTCTTCTTTCCCTGCAAAGGCAAGGGAGTGAACCAGAATATCT
>JAHEOB010000164.1 GCA_018610095.1 Halothece sp. MAG | reverse complement strand
ATTTCAACAGGGGGCGTTTCGGTTGGAGATTACGATTATATTGATCGAATTTTACAAGAATTAGACGGAAAAATTGAGATTCGTTCGGTTGCCGTGAAACCTGGAAAACCGTTAACGTTTGCAACGTTTACTAACAGTTATTACTTTGGTTTACCTGGAAATCCTGTCTCAGCACTAGTCACTTTTTGGCGATTTGTTGCGCCTTCCTTGAAACAATTATCAGGACAAACCAATCATATTAAACCCACTTTTGTTAATGCTAAAACCCAGCAAGACTTAAAAGCCAATGGCAAACGAGAAACCTATTTATGGGGGCAACTTAAGGTTGTGGAAGGAAACTACGAATTTCATTTAGCAGGAGGCAGTCACAGTTCGGGAAATTTAATTAATGTCGCTCAAACCAATGGATTAGCAGTCGTTCCAGCCGGTGAAACGTTAATTCCTGCCCAACAAACGGTGAAGGTGATGCAGGTCAATTAGTCAATATCGCGATCGCGCAATTCCCCCTTTCTGCCAACCCCATTGTTATCAATCTGACAACTTAGAAATGATATTTTTCATCGCAAAACCTACTATACAAGCAAAAGAACATATAAAATAAAAATTCCTGAGTGGTACATCAACTAACCGTCATTGAATCATGGTTGATCAACCAAACCCAATTCAATTTAGTTTCATTCGTCGTGAAATTCAGCAATTAGTTGCCTATTCTGCTGATGCTGAAGTCCCTGATATCACATGTGACAAATTAGATGCCAATGAAAGTGCCTATGATCTCCCTAGTCACCTCAAAGAAAAACTCACGTGGCAATATCAGAATCTCATTGAAACCAACCGCTATCCTGATGGAACTTATCGTGATCTAAAAAGCGCGATCGCGCAATATGTGAACGAAAGCAGTAATGTTTCTTTCAATGCCCAAAATATCTCTGTTGGGAATGGCTCTGATGAATTAATCCGTTCTCTGCTCATTGCTACCTGTGTGGGAACCAACGGCTCCATTTTAGTTGCCGATCCCACCTTTTCCATGTATAAAATTTTAGCCCAAACCTTGGGGATTACCACAATTTCTATTCCACGAGAAGAAACGCACTTTACCATTAAATGTGGACAAGCGGATCAAGCTATTGCCCAATCTTCAGCCAGTGGTAATCCTGTGAAAGTGGTGTTTGTGGTTCATCCCAACTCCCCAACAGGCAATCTTTTAAGTGACAAAGAATTAGACTGGCTTAAACAACTACCTGAGGATCTGCTAGTCGTCATTGATGAGGCGTATTTTGAATTTAGTCAAAACACCTTAGTCGAGGAATTGGTAAAACATCCCAATTGGATCATTGTTCGTACGTTTTCTAAAGCCTTCCGTCTGGCAGCCCATCGCGTCGGGTATTGCGTTGCCCATCCCCAATTAATCCAAGCCTTGGAAAAAATTAGATTGCCTTATAATCTACCAAGTTTTTCGCAAGCAGCAGCGCTAGTCGCCCTAGAAAACCGTCAGCAGTTATTGGCAACGGTGGAAGAAACCAAACAAGAACGAGAGCGACTATATCAGGCATTTGCCAGTGATGCCCGCTTAACCGTTTGGCCAAGTTCCGCGAATTTTTTATATCTACGTTGCAACCAATCCCACAATGAGGCTCAGTTAGTGGCGGATTTAAAGCAGCAAGGCACATTATTACGTTATACCGCTAATGGCATCCGATTAACCATTGGCAGCCCTCAACAGAATGAGCACACCCAACAACGTCTCACAGCCTATTTAAATCAAGGAGAATAACTGCTGTTAATTGATTTTCTCAACAGTAGTCGCCGCGGTTTATTGAAGATCAAAGCCATTAAACTGGGTTCAATACGGTATAAGTGATAGCCACATTGTTCATAAAGGCGTAGTGCTTGGCGATTCGTTTCTAAGACATGAAGGAAAATTTCCTCACAACCCCATTGCGCTGTCAGTTGCTCGCAGGTTTGTAATAACCGCCGAGCAATCCCTTTTCGGCGATAATTGGGACTAACCGCTAAATTAGAAATATAAGCAGCTTGCCTTGGTTTCGGAACTGGCGTGTGGGTAAAATTGCCAGCAATTTCCACAGCTCCAGTAATGGTTTCTCTGCCTCCAGCAGTTGCAGTTGGCAAAGCAGTGGCAACGAAACAAGCATAATTGGGATCATTACCGATAACACGAAGACGAATATCTTCATAGATGCCCAATTTCAGGAACGGATACATTAAAATGCCAAAACCTTGGCAAGAGTGAAAACTATGGGTAATAACTTCTGCTACCGCTTCAATTTCTTCACGACGAGCTCGGCGAATTTCAATCGTAGGAGAGTGGGACGTAGTAGCGGAAATGGAACCAGAAAATGCATCAGCAGTCACAATAATCTCAATCAGTTGTCTGTTACTTCGAGAAACCGTTTTTCCTTATCCTAGCAATTGCCAAAAAGACAACAGCAACCGCAATTTGGAGAGGTTATGCGATAATTGCTGCTATCCAGAAAAGACCATCCACTAACAGGGTACTGAGAACGGCTCCACCAAAAGCCCACCATGGATAACTCTGTTGTTTGATTGCTCCCAGTCCGATGGTCAATAGTAAAGTAATGATCGCGATCGCGCAAATGACCCCCCAAGGGGTTCCCATTTGCCCCAGTGCCTCTTGAAAAATCGGTTTATACAAAGCAGGTTCCACTTGCATTAATTCTCGCCAATAAGGCATTAATCCGGTTAAGTAAAAGTAGATATCCGTTAAGGCAGTGCCCAATAATGACCCTAGATAAAATAAGTTTCCCACTTCTCCCCATCGCCAGGCGAGGGCAAAAAAGGCAAATGGTAAACCAATGGCTTCCACAGGCAGATGAATTAACGGTTCCCACCGAAACCATCCCCAATAAATGGAACCTGCTAGCCAAGTCCAACTAAAACCAATGATTAAATCTCCCCAGAGTGCTGTTTTCGGATGTTTCCATAAAGCAATCCCTAAGGCAACCCACCCTAGCGTTAAAATTAAGCTCACCCAAGGCAGGTTCCGTACCATGGGCGCTTGGGCAAATACGGGAACAGACACTAAAAAACTCGCTGCTATAAAAACCACCCAATGCTTTTGCTTTAGTAGAAATGCTTTGGTATAGAGTGGGAGGCGTTTGCCTACTTGTGACAGAGATAAAGGCAACCAGGGATTTTCAAACAAGGTTTTAATTTTCTTAACTAATCTTTATTTCCTTTACTGTATCATATTTCGGTTAGATGCCCCTGGGGGGGATATAGATAATCTTAATAATTTTCAGATCACAATCAGCAATAGACTAGTTGCTGTAAGTAAGGATACGTTGTGCCACCGCTGATGAAACCGGCATTACTGATAAGCGATTGCCTTTTTTAACCACAGCTAATTCCTCAGGGTGAAACATTTCCTTGAGTTGCGGTAACGTAATCCTCTTTAATTTTTCTACAAAAGCAATTTTGACCGTCTGCCAGCGTGGGGAGTCTGGGGTGGATTTGGGATCATAATAAGGGCTTTCAGGATCAAATTGGGTGGGATCAGCAACTTGGGTTTCTATGACACGAGCTAACCCCACAATTGCAGGGGGTTTAACATTGGAGTGATAAAAAAAGGCTAGATCGGAACGTTGCATCTCCCGTAGGAAGTTACGGGCTTGGTAATTACGCACCCCATCCCAAATCGTTTCTTGATCTTGGGCTAAATCATCAATGCTGTATTCGTTCGGTTCAGATTTAAGGAGCCAATAATTCATAGATAATTGTGACTCTATCGGTTTCTTAATTATCCCTTATCGTGCAACCCAATTTTCTGCAACGCGATCGCGCTGAGTCATGATATAGTGAAAAAACTATTAGGTTTTGATCGGGACCAGCGATCAAAAGTAATGGGGAAAGCTTGGTGAAAAGCCAACACTGTCCCGCAACTGTGATGAAATGGGTTGCATTTCTAAGTCAGGAGACCCGCCTAATAGGTAAAAGTTAACCTTGGAAAGCATGCTGCGAGGTACAGATGCGGTTATTGATGATTCGGCTAAGTTGGCAATTATTCTCCATCGCTACAGGGTTCATTTCCCATTGCAATCAAGGGAAGGAGCAATCTTCAAACTGGCTAAATGCTCAAAATCCGTTTTGGAAACTGCCTCAACAGTATTTCAGCCATTTCGGTTGGTTAATTTAGATAAGTCTTCTGTCTGATGCCAGATTGCAGCGTTGATTGAAGCAGAGAACTTACTAGGTATTTAGTATTTTTTCTAATGTAGAGCTATTTTATTCTTACTCATTCAAACCATGAAACAACAGTTTTTATCAACCATATTCCAGCGTAAATTTATCCTCACCCTTGTGAGTGGCTTAATGGTACTGAGCTTTGCAGAACCAGCATGGGCGCACCATCCCACAGGAGGGGAAGTGCCTAATAACGTTTTCCAGGGCTTGTTGTCAGGATTGGGTCATCCTGTGATTGGAATGGATCATCTGGCAGTCATTGTTGCTAGTGGCTTATTAGCAGCTGCGATGCAACGGGGTTGGATGATCCCCCTAGGCTTTGTATTAGCAACCATGGCAGGAACCGCCCTTCATGTTCAAGAAATCACGCTGCCAGTCGTAGAAGGGGTTATTGCCATTTCTGTGATTGCAATGGGCACGTTATTAGCCATACTGCAGCGCGAAGGAACTGCTATTGGTTACAGTTTATTAATTGCTTTCGGTAGCGCGATCGCGGGAATTTTCCATGGCTATGCTTATGGAGAAGCGATTATTGGTGCAGAAATGACCCCCTTAATTGCCTATTTAACTGGGTTTACCGTGATTCAACTCGGGATTGCCTTTGCTAGCTATTTCTTAGTACAAACGGTTCTCAGCCATCTCAGTTCACCGAACGTTCCGCTAACGCGCCTTTTGGGCTGTGGGATAATGGGAATGGGAATTGTTTTTCTCACCTCAATTTAAGGAAATTTCTATGATGCGTTGTCAGTGGTTGTTGTCAGCAAGCCTTTTCGCTAGCACGCTAAGTTTGAGCTTACCCAGCAGCAGTTTGGCGGAGACACCTTTTCATGAAAGAACATTTTTTGAAGCGGCTCCGAGTTTAGAAAAGGTTAGAACCACCATGAATGATGCGCGTATTCGAGGCGCAACTTATTACTTTACTATTCGCTTACCCGCTGATGCTGGGGCATCTGTTGGGGAAATGATCATTAAACAACGAACTGGAATACATGAT
>JAHEOB010000163.1 GCA_018610095.1 Halothece sp. MAG | reverse complement strand
GGAACTGATGATATTTATGTGCGAGAATCTCATTTAGGAAGTGCTTGGAACGGCGATCGCGTTCTGGTTAAAGTGATTAAAGAAGGCAGTCGCCGACGTTCCCCCGAAGGAGAAGTACAAGTCATCTTAGAACGGGCAAATCCCTCTTTACTTGCCCAAGTTAAACGCAGCAGTAATGATAATAATGGGACGGAATATCATGCCGTTCCGCTAGATGATCGACTCCTATTTGAACTAGATTTAGTCTCCGATGGAGAAGATTTAGAGAAAGCGATCGATCATCTCGTTCATGTGGAAGTTTTACGGTATCCCCTTGGAGATCATCGCCCCCTTGGTCGGGTGACAAAAATTTTAGGCAGTGATGCCGAACAAGCAGCAGACACCGACATCGTTTGTTGTAAACATGATCTGCCACGGACATTTTCCGATCAAGCCCTTGCCGAAGCTGAGAATTTAAACTCCACCTTTGATGAAGCGACCCTCCAAAATCGCAAAGATTATCGCGATCTGCTGACTTTAAGCCTTGCCGAAAGTGATACTGCTTTTGTGGAAAATGCCTTAACCCTAGAACAAACCAATAGTGGCAATTGGCAGTTAGGAATCCATCTCACTGATGTCGCTCATTATATTGCCCCCGATTCTGCGTTAGATACCACTGCCAAGCAACGGGGAACAGCCGTCTTTTTAGGCGATTTGGTGATTCCCTTATTCCCTGAAACGGTGCAAAAAACCCTTTCCTTAACCCCAGGGGAAGATCGCCTAGCAATTAGTATTGTGTTGACCTTGGATCAAATGGGGGCAATTCAGGAATTTGAAATCCAAGAAAGTGTGATTCGGGTTGACCAACATTTTAGCTATGAAAACGCCCAATCTCTATTAGGGCAAGGGGAAGCCGATGAAACGGAGATGACACCTGCTGCAAAAACTCTCAATTCACTCTTTTTCACCCTTAGTCCCTTGGTCAAAGCGCAACGGTTACAACGAGGGGGATTTGATATTGAATTACCTGAAGCCCAAGGCGGATTTCAAGATGAAGGGCGTTTAGGGGCAGTGGTAGTGACCTCTTCCTTACCTGTGCGTTCCCTATTAACCGAATTAATGATTTTAGCCGGACAAGCAGTGGGGCAACATTTACAAGCCCTAGACGTTCCTGGGATTTATCGGATGCAACAAATTTCCGACTATACCGAAATTGAAGACTTGATGAAACTGGGGAATAACTTAGGACTGGAATTAGAACTAGAAAATGATGATGAAGTAAATCCCCAAGATTATCAAAACTTTAGTCAACAAATTAGTCAATCCGATGCTTGTCGGGTATTGATGTATTTCTTAAAATCAACCCTGCCCTTGGCGAAATATAGTACCCAGCCTGGCCATTACTTTGGATTAGCTTACAATCATGCTTATAGTCCTTGTGTTTCCCCTGGACAACGGTATGCCGATTTATGGGTGCAACGCATCTTAAAAACGGTGTTTCACCAAGGGCGCGATCGCCGCCATAGTCGTGCCAAAGAAGGTGTTAATCTCCACGGCAGTAGTAGTCATGGCAAAATTAATTGGAATGTTGTCACCCCCGCGATCGCCAATGACTATCAAGAAAGAATCACCAGCTTTATCCATCATCTCAATGAGCGCGAAAAATTAGTGGAAGATGCCGAGAATGACTTAGAAGGCTTGAAAAAAGCGGAAAAAATGAAAGAGCGTACGGGGGAAGTCTTCACAGGATTAATCACCGGTGTTCAATCCTATGGTTTCTTTGTGGAAATTGAAGATTTACTGGTAGAAGGGTTAGTTCACGTCAGTTCCCTTAAAGATGACTGGTATGAATATCGTGCCCGTCACGCTTGCTTAGTAGGACGTAAAAACCGCATTGCCTATCGTTTGGGGTCTCGGGTTAAAGTAAAAGTCAAAAGTGTTGACTATTATCGTCAGCAAATCGATTTAGTTACCGTTTCAGGAGCAACCGCTGCCACTGAACAAGATTTGGAAAACGAGTAATTCCAAGGAGATGGGGTGAGGGGTTAAACCAGCAATAACCAATTATCAATAAGGAATGAGTGATTATCCGATAACCGTTGGGATTAGCGGGGCTTCAGGCTTAATTTATGCGGTGCGTACCCTAAAACATTTACTGGCAGCCAATTACACCATTGATGTCGTTGCTTCCAAAGCGAGTTTTATGGTTTGGCAAGCCGAACATGACATTAAAATCCCCAGTGAACCAGAACCACAAGCCCAGTTTTGGCGAGAACAAACAGGAGAAACCAAACAAGGAAACCTACGCTGTCATCGTTGGGGAAATGTAGGAGCCACCATTGCTAGTGGTTCCTATCAAACATTAGGGATGTTGGTCATTCCTTGCAGCATGAGTACCGTTGCGAAAATAGCGCAAGGTTTAAGTTCCGATTTATTAGAACGGGCAGCAGATGTGCAACTGAAAGAAAAGCGTAAACTCGTGGTTGTTCCTCGGGAAACGCCTTTAAGTTTAATTCATCTGCGAAATTTAACCGCCCTTGCAGAAGCAGGGGCAAGTATTGTTCCTGCGATCCCTGCTTGGTATCATCAGCCCCAAACCATTGAGGACTTAGTTGATTTTGTGATTGCTCGGAGTTTAGATCAGTTTGACATTCGGTGTGTTCCCCTGCAACGTTGGCAAGGTCACTCATAATCATCCAATCCCGGTCTCGGCATGGGTTTAATCGTTTGCTTATTGAGATGGCGTAACCAAAATCCACCAATCACCGCCAGAATTAACGAAATCCATCCTAATCTCGGTTGTAATAATAAAAAGCCACCGACGCTAAACATCAACCCAAAGAGTAATAAAATTGCTGCTAAAACTCTCAACATATCATTTTGTAAATTTTGTCCTGGGGGAATGCCAGTTCTTGCTTGTTGTCGGCGCCAACCCCAACCACTAGGACGCACACGGCGATAAAACTCATCCAATGTTTCATCGGACTCAGGAGGAGTTAGTAGCATGGTAGTAATCCAAATGACTGCTGTTAAAAGCGAAATTACTATTAAACGAACCCCAAAGTCATCAAACAGTTGTTCGGGATAAACACTAGTGACAAAACCAATAATAAAGCCAGCTACCATTGCTGCCAGTTCTGCTGCTGCATTAATACGCCACCAAAACCAACGAAGCACTAAAACCAGTCCCGGCCCAGTTCCAATGGCAATGGCGTTTCGGAAGATATCTGTAACATTGTTCGATAAAAGAGCGGTAAGGGCACCTAAGGCAGTAACAATGACAGAGGCAATCCTTGCTATCAAGACTAACTCGAGTTGACTGGCTTCAGGTCGTAGAAACCGATAATATAAATCATTGGTGAGAAAAGAAGCGCCCCAATTAATGGAGGTAGAAACCGTACTCATAAACGCAGCAACAAGGGACGCTGCTACTAGTCCCAATAGTCCTGAAGGCAAAAACTCCAGCATTAAGCGCGGATAGCCTAACTCAGAATCCTCTAAATTGGGATAAATCACCAACGCCACTAATGCGACTACCACCCAGGGCCAAGTACGAACCACATAGTGAAGAATATTAAATAACCAAACCGCTTTTTCCGCTTCTCGTTCATTTTTAACTGCTAGCAACCGTTGAATAAACTCGCCTCCGCCATCACTCCGACGAAAAGACCACCACTGTACAAATAAATAAGCCGAGAACGTGGTTAAACTAATTCCTGCGGTATCACTCCAACTCAGATTAAAGGTATTCCAACTGATCTCAGCTTTAATGGGAATTAATAATAAAATATCCTCATTGGTTTCCTCTTTGACTATTGGCATTAATTCATGGATTCCACCAACATGATTAACCGCAATAATTGCCACCACAAAAGCGCCAAATAGCCCTAAGAAAAATTGGAGAAAGTCCGTGGCAACAACGCCCCATAAGCCCGATAATCCTGAGTAAAGCAAAACGAATAAACTAACCCCAATCACACTCAGTAAGCGTTCCTGCTCCCCAGGTTGAAAT
>JAHEOB010000162.1 GCA_018610095.1 Halothece sp. MAG | reverse complement strand
CCGAAACGAAGTATGATTCCGGTACTGGATGGCCCAGTTTCTATGCCCCGATTCAAGAAGACCATGTCAGTTATGAAACCGATCGCAGCTTATTCATGACTCGCACCGAGGTGTTATGTTCTGCCTGTGATGCCCATTTAGGTCATGTGTTTGATGATGGTCCACCTCCCACCGGCAAACGCTATTGCATGAATTCGGTTGCATTAGATTTTGAAGCAAGTTCCTAGCAACTGCAAAGGGGCTGTCTGGAATCAAATTTCTTGAGCCCCTTATTGTTGATAATAATTTCGAGTTCCTTTGGCATCCATGGCTTCCCCAAGGCGTTCTAGGGCGTGAATATAAGCAGCGATGCGCATGGAAATGTCAAATTCTTGCGCGATCGACCAAGTGGTTTCTGTTTCTTGAGTCATTCTTTTTTTCAATCGTTGGGTGACTTCATCCTTGCTCCAATAATAACCATTACGATTTTGCACCCACTCGAAATAACTGACTGTGACACCACCGGCATTTACTAAAATATCTGGAAACACAGAGATGCCTTTTTTTTCTAAAATTTCGTCTGCCCCTGAGGTCACTGGGCCATTGGCTAGTTCAAAGATATATTTTGCCTGGATAGTATGGGCATTATCAGGGGTAATTTGATTTTCTAAAGCAGCAGGAATTAAGACATCGACATCTAAACTGAGTAAGTCTGCATTACTGATAATTTCATGTTCCACAATGTTGCAGACACTATTGTCACAATACACTCCTTGAAGACGTTGTTTTGCAAGTTTGTATTGGCGGATGCTGGGAATATTTAAACCTTGTGGGGCATAAATTCCGCCTTGGGAGTCACTGACGGCAACAACACGATAACCAATATTAGCTAGCAGAGAAGCAATGACAGCACCGGCATTGCCAAACCCTTGAATGGCAACTGTTGTCTCTTGAGGAGACTGGTCAAATTTGGACAAAATGGTATTGATGACATAGAAAGCACCGAGGGAAGTTGCAGTTTCTCGTCCTTGACTGCCTCCCATACTAAGGGGTTTTCCTGTGACAACCCCAGGGACAATGGAACGTTGGATAATACTATATTGATCCATCATCCACCCCATAATCGTGGGATTGGTGTACATATCTGGGGCGAGAATATCCACATCCGGCCCAATAAAATCGGCAATGGCATCAATATAACTGCGACTGACTCGTTCGAGTTCCTGTTTGGAAAGACTTTTTGGGTGTAGCGTAATGCCTCCTTTGCCGCCACCAAAGGGTAAATTCAGTAAGGCACACTTAAACGTCATCCAAAAGGCTAACGATTCCACTTCTTCTAGGGAAACTTGGGGATGATAGCGCACTCCTCCCTTAGCTGGACCACGAGTATCATCGTAGCGAACCCGATAGCCGCGAAAAATCTGCAGTGATCCATCATCTAAACGCAGCGGAATTGAAACTGAGACACTGGCTTTAGGATATTGTAACCGCGCGATCGCGTCATCGGAAATATTAACGTATTTTAAGGCTTGTTCTAAACGGGTACTGGCTTCCGCAAATGAAGATTTCACCATTTCCAATTTATAATCATTTCATCACTGCTCATTGTAAAATTACTGAAAATTTTTAATCAAAAATAACGTTATAACTTGCGTAAAACGACGGAAAAATTACTCAGATTCAATATAAAAAAAGTGTATAATAAAAATTAGCAGCGATCGCCTTTTTGTAAAAAGAAGTTTACTTAACGATCAATATGTTATTGCTAAATTTGCATTTCAGAAAGGCATTATCGCTAATCATTTCATTACCTATATGATCATGAAACAAACTCTCTTAAGACTCTATTTACAGCTTCTCCAAGGTCGTTCCTGGAACCAACAAAGGCGGGGATTTGTTTTACCGTTAGTGATAGGGTTAGGGCTAATTATGACAGTGGCGGGCTTAACCATGGTGATTCGTTCCAGTGATAATAACATAAGTTCCATTTCGCAACAGCAAACCGCTCAAGCCTTAGCCGTAGCGGAAACGGGAGTAACTCGAACTACGGGATTTATTAATCTGATACGACCCCTTGCTGATCAGGATATCGATAACTGGCAGCAAACATTTGATGAAGTCGTTGCTGCTTGTAAACAGGATGGTGATGAAGAAGCGTTATTAAATGATTACGTTAATGGAAATTGGATGGAACTCATTAATAATAACCAACATCGCTTCCGCGTTCTAGACTATCAATATACTGCCTTTAATCCCGACAATATTAATAGTTCTGGTGTTGGTGTTTTAAGAGTAGAAGGGCAAGCGAACTTTTCGTTGGACAGAAAGTGGGAATTGTGGCTCAACTACCAGCCAACTTGTCATTGCTCAAAATGCTGAATGGGATGATTTGCCCATCGCTGCACCCAGACGAATTTCGCCACCCAGTCGTTGGCAACGGCGAATGAGTGATGAAGAATAAGCCATTGACTGTGATTTAAATTATTGATTTTTAGCGAAAAAAATAACGAAATTGTCTTTCTTTCTTATTAATTATTCTTTCTTTTGATTGATAATTCCAAATAAGGATTTGCTATAATAGAATAAAAGAGAAAGTAGTCTAGAATTCAGTTAAATTACTTATGAAACGTAACCCAATTATTTCCGTGATTTTAATGAAATCACTCAACTATTTTTCTAGTAAAAAAGTGTCTAATCAAGGCTTTGTTTTGCCCATGGTTATTGGCTTAGGGCTTATTATGACGGTAGCGGGATTAACCATGGTGGTTCGTTCCAGTGATAATGAAGTAGGTGCTGAACTAACAGAACAAGAAGCTAGAGCAAAATCCGCAGCAGAAGCTGGTGTTTCTCGATTTTCAAGTTATCTCAGTAACCCACAAAATGTAGGACTTTTACAAGTACCCTATGATTACACAGAAGATTTTAATATCGTTTGGGAACCTCTAGATGAGTATGATGGTGGAACGATCGAGGGTGCAGATAATCCTAATGTCTGTATACAAGCCTATTTAGAACGACTCGCTCAAGAGAATGAGCAAAATACGCCTCCTTCTGCGCGTATTGACCTATTTGCAGAGCTAGATAACAATACGAGGTATGATATCGTTAGATATACTCCCCCAGACGATGCTGTCTTTGACCCTAGTGCAGGAGCTAACGGGAATGGAACGCTAGTAGTGCTGGGTCGTTATCATCCTGATGATAATTATCAATTTCAAGGATTGAGTCAAAATAATAGATTAACTGATCTTCCAAATGAGACTGCAACTTCCTTAATTGAAGTCGATATTCCGGTTAATGGAGCTAATATGACTCAAGCTGAGTTTGAGGCTCCTTTTCCCATTGGTTATTTTAGCGGTAGCTATAATATTGATACTACTAGCCTTGAAATACCTGATGGTAGTCCACTTAGCCCTAATGAGGTTGGCTTAATGTGTGGAGATTGTGAGGATGCTGATTATGAACCGGACTCGTTTGATTTAGAGAATCATTGTGTATTGCAGCCCGATAGTGAGGAGAATATAGGTACATTAACTGATACTGCGGAAAGCAACTTTTATAATGGCTCTTCCTCAGGTACGTCTACTGGTATGGACACTATGTTAGGGGATGTCACTTTACCTGAGGTTCCTGAAGTTAATGATAATCCTGATAGTGAGAATAATTTTTCAGAGGAAGGTGCAGAGTATTTTAATAATAATGACTTACTTCAAAGTAGTCACGAAACTGTTACTGAAGATGGTGAAACTCAATATCACTATCGAATAAGCCCAGCTCAGCTAGAGTATCTAGATTCGATGAGTATCTCTAGTGATTTTAATCCTGATGATGAAAATGCTGCTATTTATTTTCATGTAGATCAGGAGGTTCAGAATCAAGCAATGAACATTGATAATACTACTGATAGTAATTTCGATAACGTAGATGAAGTGAATTTCATTTTTGATAGAGAAGGTAGTGGAGATTACAACATTGATAGTAATCGAGATATAAATATTACCAGTAATGAAAATACTCCTGTTAATTTCCATTTCAGGAATAGTGTGAATCATCGAAGTGGTGATTTTAATCACAATGGCGATTTTGGTGATTTTAGAATATTTGGTAATCCAGAAGGAGGAGACGCACAAGCACTACAACTGAGGGGTACACCACAATCATCAGTATTTGTTCATGCCCCAGAAGCAGATGTATGGGTGAATGGCGGATCCCGGTTACAAGGTGTCATTTGGGCTAACAACTGGGATGGAAATAGTTCAGGAACCAATGGAACCCTGGCGGCACCATATAATGGAAGTGACGGGCCAACTGTAGATGAGCTTTGGAACGCAGTTGGTGATATATACGCTGGCAGTACGGATATAACATTATCGATTG
>JAHEOB010000161.1 GCA_018610095.1 Halothece sp. MAG | reverse complement strand
ATTTCACATAAGTCATTAACAAATTCACTATCAATTTGCGGTATTATCTCATTATTGCTTGCAAGTTCTTGAAATTTTTTCTTTCTTGTTCTAGCCTTTCGGAACTCCTTATCATGTTTAGGAGCAAACAACAACACAATGAAGCCCATAACTTTATCCCAAAGAGCGCGATAGCGAAAAATAATAGAGGAGCTGTAATGATGAATTTCCATCTTGCCCAAAAACTTCTCTTCAGAATCAAGAATCGAACCACCTTCCAGTTTGCCCTTTGAGAAATACTTATTCCAAACTTCGGTAAGATTATAGATATCGCAGGCTAGTAATCGAAAATTGATTTGAATATCAAATAATGCTGCAAATAATCTTCCCCCATCTGAACGTTTTTGAAACAAATCATATGCATTCCCTAGAGAAATAGGGGTACCTAAATCTTGAGCCTTTTGACTGACATACTTACTGAGAAGTAGATCAAATTGTTCTGCTTCCTCGCGCGTATCAGGAATAAAGTGTTCTTTTTCCATTTTGATTTAAATATTTCCTCTATTCATTAATATTACCAGTCATGTATTGGCAGTCAAAACTTTTAATAAACAAGACGTAGATAAAACAACTAATTTTTCATTTTCAAACCGCTGACATTCCTTTCGTGTCATCAATTTTCCATAACAGGGGTTGCTCCTTGTTGCAACTGCAATTAAACTTGTTGTGTCGGTTGATAGGGTTCTAACCAATCATCAGCTAAATACTAGACCTCTTCCATGAATACGAGATTGCGTTATTTCAAAGATTACTATCAAATTGCCAAATTTCATGTTATTAGAGCTATTTAGAGATTGATGAAATTGATCCGTGCAAGAGATCTAATGATACTCAACTTAAAAACTTTTAAATGACTAGTAAATGGTAACGGCTAAAAATCCAATTTTTATATTTTATTTAATTGTACAATTCATTTCATTTTAAGCTTACTATATAGAATTTAATCTATTCTGCTCGATAGATGTAACAAAAAATAAGCCGCGATAACTTTTTTTTATTGCATTATCAATTAAGCAAATTTCAATGAAACATCAAATTTTTTCAACGTTAACAGTGACAGGAATAGCTGTGACTGGCCTTCTTGTTCCCTTAGAAGCGCAAGCGCAACGGGTAGTTGGCGTTAATCCAGGCGTAGAAACCAAAAACGTTTCCCCGGAAACTGCAATTTCAGGATTATTTGAAACAGATAAAGGAGAAGAAATTGATGTTGATTCGGTTAAAATTCTGGTTAATGGAAATGATGTAACGGAACAAAGTACGATTACGCCTAATTTCTTTAGTTATCGACCAGATACTGATTTGCCTTCGGGACAAAATCGGGTGAAGGTGGAATACCAAAATACCATGGGAAAGCAGCGATCAGTTAATTGGACATTTTCCGTTGAGCAACCCACTCAAGTGTTAGAGATTGAATCCGTTACACATAATGCCAAAGAGGCATTGGGTTCAGGAGCAACGTTTTTAGCCACTATCAAGGGAACTCCCAATGCAGAGGGGTCAGTTTTACTAATTTCAGAAGAAACCAATAAAGTTCAGAGCCTTCAAGCGCAAGAAGTTAGCTCTGGCGTTTATGTTGCCAACCTAAATGTAGCTCCTGAATCAGCTTTAAACAAGGTGGTTATCGTTGGTCGGCTTCAACACAATGATCAAATGATTCATGCTGCTGCTGAGGGAACAGCTCGTTTCAATCCCTCTGTTGCCTCAACCAATGAGCCGGCGGTCGAAGAAGAAGCAACTGATACAGTAGAAACAGAAGAAAAATCTAGCCAAACGGCTGCTACCTATCCCTTGCGTCCTGCTTTTTTGAACCATCAAGATGGCGATCAAGTGAATGCTGCTAATGGGTTAGTTTTGAAAGGACAGACCAAGCCCAATGCCGAAGTTAATATAGAAGTCAATGCAAAACGTCGCGTTTTAGGGGGATTAGTTGATATTGGTTCAACTGATTTAATTAATAAACAAGTTGTCGCAGATGAAAATGGACAGTTTGAAGTCAATGTTCCAGCCCCTTCCAGGCTTCCTTCTGGCTTACGCTACAAAATTCAAGCAACCGCAAGCCAAGGTGAAGAAAATAGCGAAACAACTGAAATTAAACTAATTCAAGAATAGTTGTTAACCTTTTTTCTGAGTTATTTCCTTGATAATTAACGCTCTACCCGCCTTTTAGGCGGGGATTATTTTTTAACCTTTGGGAAAATCATTCTGCTAACTGTTATTCATTCCCTACTACTACTTCAGTGGTTACAATCTAAATAACGCCTGCTGTGATGCCAATTTATAAAAAACCATGTTTTTAAAAAATCTCGTTAGCAAAAAGAATGATCAGTGGCGACCCATTATTAAAGCATTTGAACAAGTCGTGGGTAAAGATGGTGTGGTACAGCGTAAGGATGAACTCCTCACTTATGAATGTGATGGCTTACCCATGTATCGCCAACGCCCTGCCTTAGTGGTTCTGCCTCGTACCACCGAACAAGTCGCAGGGGCAGTGAAAGTGTGTCATGACTATGATTTACCCTGGATTGCAAGAGGGGCAGGAACGGGATTATCAGGCGGGGCATTACCCGTTGAAGATGGGGTACTGATTGTTACGGCACGGATGAATGACATTCTAGATGTTGATATTGCCAACCAGCGCGTGGTGGTGCAACCGGGAGTGGTTAATAATTGGGTAACGCAAGCGGTTAGTGGAAAAGGATTTTACTATGCCCCTGATCCCTCAAGTCAGGTAATTTGTTCCATTGGTGGCAATGTTGCGGAAAATTCTGGGGGTGTGCATTGCTTAAAGTATGGGGTGACTACCAATCATGTTTTAGGACTCAAAATTGTCAAGCCAGAGGGGGAAATTATGGAAATTGGGGGAAGTGTCCCTGAAATGCCGGGATATGATCTCACAGGTGTCTTTGTAGGGTCTGAGGGTACTTTAGGCATCGCTACTGAAATTACTCTCAGCATTTTAAAACGGCCAGAATCAGTGGCGGTATTGCTAGCGGATTTTGAAACTATTGAAGAAGCTGGAAATGCCGTGTCAGCGATTATTGGGGATGGCATTATCCCTGCCGGAATGGAGATGATGGATAATCTTAGCATTAATGCTGTGGAAGATGTGGTCGGTGCTGGCTGCTATCCCCGTGATGCAGGGGCGATTTTAT
>JAHEOB010000160.1 GCA_018610095.1 Halothece sp. MAG | reverse complement strand
GGCGACATCGAGCGGGGAATCTATCGCTACTTCCCTAATCCTGATTTTAAGATTCAATCCGTCAAACGGGATGGCGATCGCGCCACGTATCGGACAGAAGTTGAAGATGGTCGCAAGCGCATCGAAATTTGGAAAAAGGATGTTTATCTCGATCCAGGAAGCTATACTTACCAAATTCAATACTTAACTGACCAACAGATCGAAGATCGAGGTGAACAGGATCGATTGTACTGGAATGTCACTGGCCAAGATTGGGCTTTCCCAATTCAACAAGTTGAAGCAGAAGTCACTTTACCAGAACAAATTCCTAAAAATGACATAACCCTAAATGCCTTTACTGGATATCAAGGGGAAAAAGGCTCTAGCTATGAAGCGAACTTAGACGGAAAAACAGCTAATTTTACTACTACTAGAACCCTTGAGAAACGCGAAGGATTAAGTGTCATTGTTAATTTTCCTGCTGGATTTGTTGAGAGTACACAAGCAATTGATCGAGCAACTTCGTCTGAGCAAGAGAATTCTTCGTTTCCATCGTGGATTGTGTGGCTCTTTGTCAGTTTAATATTTATCTTATTAGCCATATCTTCCGACTCCGAAGGCAGAGGAGGTCGTGGTGGCGGTATCGGAGGCGGTGGTGCAGGTGGAGGTGGCGGTGGCGGTGCAGGTGGAGGGGGAGGAGGTGGAGGAGGAGGTGGTGGTTAGAATAGCTACCATCGCATAGTTTAACCATCAACTTCTCCATCTTCCACTAATGCAATTGTCGTGAAGCAGTAATCACAGTTGTGCTGTAGAAAATTAGTGGCGCGATCGCAGTAATTATAGCTAAGGAGTGGAGGCGCGATGTGGCGAAGCCACTTGCCTTCGGCAATCGCGCCCTAGTTACTCTGAGACAGGAACTAATTAGTTGAACCTCTCCCATCAAATCAAGATTATGATGGAGCGGAGCGAAGTGAGCATCTTCTCAGAATGTTAGATAAAATCATCATAATTGAGTTCAAAGGAGGAAGAGACAGTTGCCAGGATTCAGCCATTTCCATTTTCATAGCCGATGGGGATATTTACTTTTAGGACTGCTATTACCATTAGTCTTTGGCATTGCTAATGCTCAAACTGATTCTGACACAACTAGCAGTGAGACCCCTAACCAAGAAGTTATTGAAAAAGATGTTGGAATTCGTCAAGGTGATTCCATTAATGATTTAAAAATATCAGTTACTCAATATGTTGGAGAATGTCCTGGTGAAGATTGGAATCGTCCTGAAGTTGATTTTGTTAGTCCAACTGAACCAGCTGAGGATCGCCGGGTACGAATTTATAATCGTAGTGTTGTAGTGGGAGAGCAAAGTGCTTATACAGATCGTGAATATGAACATAGTAATAATAATCCTTATATTTCCAATCCAGGAGCAGAGCCTTTTAAAATTGCTAGACTCGATGAGCATTCTGATCGAGCTTTAGCTCTACTAAAAGGAAAAAATCAAATGGTTGCAATTGTTTATGATGGTGGACGAGATAATTTTCCGAATGGAAGTGATTATAAAGAGATTGATGTGTATAAATTTACTGTGAATCTAACTATTAATTCAATTAAGAAAGAACGTGATTTGGTGACTACTTCACCATCGATTGAATGTGAAGATGAATATACTTCCCTTGATTCATGTTCAGATGACAATAAAGTAAAAGTTAGATATCAATACTGTCCCAATTCATCTTCTAGCTCTAGACAACGTCAAATAATTCGATATCTTGATGATTGTGATGATTAATGAAATCATTGCTTTAATCGCGCTGTCACTGATCAAGATTCAATTTGTGCTGCCACGAACACGGAAATGATGGCGATCGCGTACTTTATAACTACCAGTATTTTGCCAGTCAAAATATAAGCGCACTTCATACTCCCCAGGGGGAAGTGGTTCAAAAGTCATCGTTCCATTTTGCTGTCCGTGTGTATATTTCCAGTATTGTTCCTTATAGCTATCATCTGGTGCTTCAGCTCGCCGAATAGTAATCCAATCAGTTTGATTACCGGGAAGATTTTTAAATTGAACTTGAATAGGTTCGTTAGCAGTATAAACATTTTGCAACGTACGAACCGATGCTTGTTGCACATTTGTCTGATTAGAATCAGCAGTTGCACGACTCGGTTGGCTATTAGCTGGCGTAGCTATATGATTGGGATGCTCAATAGCCTTTTTAATAGCAGTTTTGGGATCGGTTTCCGTTTTCTCTGTTGCTGGATAGAGATCAGTATCGCCTTCTAACTTCTTAATGTGCTTTAGGAGAGCAATGCCTTCATCTCTTTGACCCTGCCTGGCAAGGGTCATTGCTCTTTCTAGAACGGTCGAATGAACAGATAATTGGGGACAAACGATTTCATAGTCTTGTAAGCTAGCATTCAGATATTTTTCCCATTCTGTAGCAGTAAAATTACGACCTACTCTTTGACAAAGTTGCTCTTTTAACTGACTTGACTGAACCCAGTGTGAATTAGCTGTGCCACTATTAGTTCCAGCAAGTACTTTATTTGCGTTTGGTTCGTAGGCGACAGCCCTAACTGGTCGCTGATAAAACGTGATACGGGCAATTTCCTTATTGGCAGGAATATCCCAAACTCGAGCTGTGGTATCACTACTGCCAGTCACTACGGTTTCTCCTTTGGGTCCATAAGCGATATCTCTAACAGCATTATCATGGTTAAACTCAGCAATTCTTTGTTTAGAATCAGCAGAGTAGATTTGAACGCTACCGTTGTTGTCACCAACAATAAGTTTTTTGCCTTGAGGTCCATAGGCAACCGTATTCACTGGCTGACTATAGTCAAAAGAAGTAATTACCTTTTCAGTATTAACATTCCAAATTTTAGCTGTACCATCACTATGCCCTGTAATCACTCGCTCTCCATCAGGTCTATAATCCACACCGTTCACTGAGCTATTGTTTTTATGCTCAAGGCGAGCAACTACATTTTCAGTATTGGGATTCCATACCCGAGTGATACCGTCAACATGAGCAGTGACAACTTCTTCTGCTTTTGCACCATAGGCGACAGCATTAATGCGCTTATTCTCCTCCAGGTTGGCAATTATCTGCTCAGTTTCACGATTCCAAATTTGAGCCGTACCATTCTCATGCCCTGTGAGAACTTGCTCCCCTTCCGGTCCATAAGTCATCGATGTTACTAACGTTTCATATTTTCGAGTATTAATTTTTTCTCCATTTTGAGTGTTCCATACTTTGACGATTCCCCCAACTTGCTGATTCTGATAAGTGGAACTAGTGGTAATCGCAGTTTCCCCTTTTGGACCATATGCGACATCTCTAATTGCAAAGTTGTGCTGGAATTGGTTAATTTCTGCTCCCTTTTGAACTTTCTTGACTCGAGCGGTTCCATTATTGCTAGCGGTTAAAATCTCATTTTTTCCTGAGTTATAGGCGATATCATTCACCGCTTGAGACTCATCGAGGCGATCAATGACTGTTTCAGTATTAGCATTCCAGACTCGAACGATACCGTTATTACTACTTGTAACCACTCGTTCTCCTTGTAAACCATAACTCACCGCCTTGACTGACTCTTGATGTTGAAAGCGAGTGATTTCCTTTTCTTGCTGAATATCCCAAATCCGAGCCGTGTTATCAATACTACCAGTCAAAATTGTTTCTCCTTTTGGCCCATAATCAACCGCCTCGACTGACCCTTGATGCTCGAAGCGGGCTATTTCCTGTTGGGTTTTAAGATTCCAAACCCGAGCGGTGCCATCACTACTACCAGTTAGAATCCGTTT
>JAHEOB010000159.1 GCA_018610095.1 Halothece sp. MAG | reverse complement strand
AGCAACACTCGCTCATTAGGATGATTATGCTTGATCTGTTCAAACACATCACTTAGAACAATTTCCCCTTGGCGTAGATAGTTTGCTAAGCGACGAGCTTGAGCAATCCGTTGTGTTTCATCCTTATCTGGCACATACAAAGGAACTAAAGCTAAAGCTAAACGATGAAACGGATCATTACCGGGACGAAAGTGAGTGAATAGCCAATGACCGTCTTGTTGGAGTTTAGGAACTAGTCCTGCTAACACCACTGAGGACTTGCCACTTCCTGATGCACCTAGCACAGGAATTAAATTACGAGTTTTTGTGGCTTGGTAAAGTTCTTCAATGAAAACATCACGCCCAAAGAAAAATTCTGCATCCTTGGGTTTAAAATGGGACAATCCTCGATACGGGCAAGGGAGAGCCTCATCATCCACTTCCTGCTCATCTACTGCTTTGCTATCCTGATGATAGTAAATGTAGTTGTAGATGATATTGCCTTCCCCAACAACAGCCCCTTTCACTTGGTCTGTAAATTGAGGATTATATTGGGGGTTCTCTTGGGACATTAGAACAACGGAAAGATACTTTTAACACTATCTTGTAATCCCCCTCAAACAACTGGGTTGATCGCCTTTTATTTCAGAAACACACTTTCTTAAGGCGATCTTTAAACCAATATCAGATTGTACTGCTTTATTTGACTAACTCGGTTCTTCGTATTCTGGTTCTTTTTCTTTGTCTTTTTCTTTCTCCTTCGCTTTTTCTTTCGATTTGTTTTTCTCGGGAAGATTTACTTTGGGTGGTACGTAATCGCGATCATCTTCCCAAACATCTGCTTCGATGTCTTCATCTTCAAACTGCGTGAAGGGTTCTGGTTCACCTTCTTCCTCATAAAAAGGTTCTTCATCTCCCCAATTATCGTCTTCTAATACCGCTTCTTGATAACGAATGGAGTCTTCATCAGCATATCTGGGTTCAGGTTCATCCCAAGTTTCTTCTTCTGCCCAATCCTCTTCGTAAAAAGGTTCTGCCTCTTCATAAACTGGTTCTGCTTCTTCATAAACCGGTTCTGCTTCTTCGTAAACCGGTTCACGAGCAGGTCTCCGCCGTCGTGGTGATTCTTCGCGAATGGGCGGACGCTGTTCGGAACGTTCGGATTCGGGTAAGCCCGTTCCTAATTGGTTTTCAGGACGTGCCGTGGGCGGGGTATAGTAAAGATCGTCTTCGTCTTTTTCCCAAGGGGGAGTTCCAATGCCAATTCGTTCTAGTAAGCCTACCGTTAACTGTTGGAGGCGTTCTTCTGCCCCTTCAAATACAATAATTCGATTGGGACCACTGCTGACAATTTCTTCAATGGGTAATTCGTAGGTACTAATGACTTGTTCGGGGATTTGCGGATAGCCCCAAGATGCAATAATTAACGAGGCGACGTTACCGTCGTCCATATTGAAATGAAAGTCACGGACCCGCCCCAACATTTCGCCATCTTCGGTAATTACCTCACAGTTAATGAGGGCACTTAATGCTTCAACATCAACATCTTCGATAACTTCTTCGTTTTCAACAAGAATGACATCCCCACTTTGGCTGATATCTTCTAAATACATATACCGTGGCATCCCCGCAACGGAGAGCATGTTGTCCCGTAAGCCTAATGCGACCACTTCCCGTTGGTCAATATCGACTAACATTTCTTTGACAACACCTAACCGCTTGCCACTATTGCGGGTGATGACTTGAGTGTTGATCACTTCAGAGCGTAAACGATTGAATTCACTTGTCATTTTTGCTGGTCTTGATATCTCGCAGCTTGTTTAAATAATAATTAATTATTTGATGGTTATTGTAGGAGCGGGTGAACCGCGTTTATTTATCAATCTTATCCTAGCTAATTAATAAACGTTTCGCAAAATATGCAAAAATTCGGTTGTCACTACCATTTATTGTCATGAATTGGACAAGATTACAGTTTAAGTCCTAAGACTTGGGTATATGCCCCTTTTGCTTGGGTAACGCCAATGGTTTGGCTGGCAGCTTCAATCATCGGTCGTCTTAAACTGACGACAATAAATTGGGCTTGTTGTGAATTTTGTTGAATCATGTTGGCTAAGCGTTGCACATTAGCCCCATCTAAAAACATATCCACTTCATCAAAGGCATAGAAGGGAGAGGGGCGATAGCGTTGCAGGGCAAAAATAAAGCTGAGGGCCGTTAAGGATTTTTCTCCCCCTGACATAGAATGCAGTCGTTGGACAGATTTGCCTTTGGGATGGGCAACTAAGTTAAGACTGGCGTTACTGATGTCATCGGGGTTATCCAATTGCAGGTAACCATCGCCATCAGAAAGCGTTGCAAAAATGGTTTTGAAGTTTTCATTGACTGCATCAAAGGCGGTTTGGAAGGCTTCAATGCGACGAGTGGTAAAGGTTTCAATGCGATTGAGAAGTTCGTTACGTTCTCCTTGTAAGGTATTCAGTTTTTCTGTTAATTCATCTAGCTGTGCTTGCGTTTGTTCATATTCTTCTAAGGCAAGCATATTGACGGGTTCCATGTCTTGGAGACGTTGTTGCATCTGGCGCAGTTGTTGTTGCAGATGGGTGAGTTGTTCTTGATAGGTGGCAAAGGTAATGGTTTCACTGCCATTGGTTTGAACTAATTCGGGAACCTCGGGAAGCGGATCGGGAAGGGCATTGGCTTGTTCTTGCAGTTGACTTTGTAGGGTGGTAAGTTGCTGTTTTTGTTGGTTGAGGGTTTCTTGGAGTTTTTGTTGTTTCCAAGTTTGTTGGTCTTGTTGACGTTGCCGCGATCGCAGCGTTTGTTCGGCGCGATCGCGCTGTTGTTTTAAATCGCCGAGTTTGGTTTGGAGTTGATTAATAGTTTCCTGAGTTTGTTCAATTTCTTTGGCAACGGTTTCTTTTTGTTGTTGGAGATTATCTTGTTGTTGATGAATGTCGGTTATTTGTTGATCATACTCAGTTAACCGTTGTTGCGAGGTGGTAATCTTTTCTTCTAACCGTAATTGTTCATTTTCCAACTGTTGTTTATGCTGTTTCGCTTCATTGAGTGCCGTTTCTTTCTCGTGTAATTCCGCTTCTTGTTCCTTAATTTGCTGTTGAATTTGCTGCCATTCCTTATTACTGTGACGATTTTCTAAGTCCGCTAATTCTTCCTGCAGTTGCCCTAATTCCTGTTCCTGTTGTGGAATTTCATTGGCAAGTGTTTCTAATCGCCCTTGCAGTTCCGTTAATTCTTCTTCATTTTGAGACAGTTGTTGATTCAGTTCCTGTTGCTGTTGGCTTAAGCGTTGGATTTCCTGTTGAGTTTGTTGAAGCGACCATTGTTGCTGTTGATGTTGCTGCCGAGTTTCATTAAGTTGTTGACTTAGCCGTTCACTCTCAGCCGTTGCTTGTTCAATTTTGGGATTACAAGTGGCTAACGCCTCTTCAATTTCGGCTAAACGGTTTTTTAATTGTTGAATTTCATCGGATTCAGTCTCCGTTGCTGTACCAAAATGCACACTGGAACGGGTACTGCGACTGCCGCCACTCATTGCCCCACTACTTTCCAAAATTTCTCCTTCTAGGGTGACAATGCGCGTTTTTCCTAAATGAGGGCGTGCCGTTTCCAAGTTGCTAAACACGGCAGTATTACCAAATACATAACCAAAAATCGCCCGATAACGGGGCTCACATTCAATTAAATTAACTGCATAGTCAATAAACCCTTGGGCGTAACGAAGGGCGGTACTCATATTGTGACGGGGAGGTTGAATTTTATTGAGAGGGAGAAAGGTAGCGCGTCCGCCTTTTTTCTCTTTTAGGAGTTCAATCGCCTGTGCCCCCACTTGATCATCTTCAACCACGACATGCATTAATCGTCCCCCTGCTGCCGTTTCGAGGGCAAGCTGATACTGGGGTTCCACTTGTCCCAGTTGGGCAACTAAGCCACACACCCCAGGGAGATTGGCTTTTAATATAATTTGAGTGGCATAGGTTCCTTGAGCTTCTTGTTGCGCCTGTTGCGTTGCTTCTAATTTATCTAATTGCCGTTGTTTCTCCCGTTGTTCTTGTAAAAGACGGTTTTGGGTATTTTGTTGCAGTTTCTTTTCTTCTTCTGTGTCACTAACCTGTTGGGCTAGGTTTTGAATTTGTTGTTCTAGTTGTTGAACCGTTTGTTGCAGTTGTTGGGCATTTTGTTGTTTTTCTTCTAGGTCTGGGGTAATGGAAGAAAGGGTCGTTTGGTGATCTTGGATTTTTTGCTGAAGTTGAGTTTCTCGTTCTTGGAGTTGGGCTTGTTCCGTGCGTTGCGGATTCAGATGATTTTGTAATTCCTTAATTTGTTGGTTGAGTTGGGTTTGCTGTTGTATCCATTCTTCCGATGCAGACGCGATCGCGTTGGCTTGTTCTCGACTTTCTGCTAATTTCGT
>JAHEOB010000158.1 GCA_018610095.1 Halothece sp. MAG | reverse complement strand
CATTCCCATTAATGTCGATCAATTAGCAGGGAAGGAAGAGTTTAGCCGCACCGAACCGGGTTATTATTATCGCGGATTGGTTCCCCAAACCGTACTCATTGATGGAGATGGGAAAGTGGTGTTTGACCAAGTGGGGCAAGTGAGTTTTGAAACCCTTGACGATGAGTTTCGAGAGGTATTTAATTTATTGCCCCGTTCTGAATCAGAACAGCGTAAGCGTCGTCCTGTTAATGATCTCAATGTGGAACTGCGAGAATAACGATCTCAACCTTTAGCCTGTTCCGGGAGTTGGGAAAATTGCGAAGAAAACACCTCAATGTTTAAATTATCCTGTTCTGCATTCGTTGAAGTGATTTGCGCCTTACCTAAATATAAGGGTTTAGAAATCCCTTCCTCAGGATGAATGACCGTGCGGGCGCGAATCGTCATCTGATTATTTAAACCCCCTAACCGCCCATAAGAGTTGAGATCGGCGCTGGCTTTGCGTAAACTAGCTTCCACTTCCGATTCGGTGACGGTGGGCGGTAATTTAATCACCACTTGGCTGCCACCATTATCATAGACCAACGTGAAGGGGACAGCCCCAGGAACATTAGAATAACTAAATAATCCTAGAGATAAGCCAAATACACCAACGGTTAAGACAGCCATAAACCCAGTGATACCAACCAAGCGAAACCGAAATCCCCATTTGAAAATAAATGCAAGCACAGCTAAAACAAATGCTGCCGCTGTCAAAATTGCAGACCATTTTAGGTAAACAATTAAATCACTATCCACGGTTAAGACTCCTTTTTTGATTAAAATTGTTCTTTTTGGAAGTATAACGGCGAGGAAATGGAATAACATTCCCTTCTGTATTTTCTCTAGCCACTCTTATCACTAAAGCAGCTAATAATAAACTAGCTAACACGGAATTGCCCCCATAACTAATTAAGGGTAATGGTAACCCTGTTGTGGGTAAAGCACCCGTTGCCACGCCAATATTAATGAAGGCTTGTCCCACCAAAAAACTCACTGCCCCCACCACAATCAATCGATTAACCATTTTTTGAGCTTGATGGGCAACCATTAACGCCACAGTTGTCCAACTCATGATTAATAGCAAGAGGCTAACACACCCCACAAACCCAAATTCTTCAGCAAATACTGCAAAAATAAAATCGGTATATTGAATGGGAAGATAAAATAATTTTTGTTGCGATAATCCTAATCCACTTCCCCATGTTCCACCTGATCCAATGGCCATTAAACTTTGAGTTAATTGATACGTACTCTCTTGGGGATCACGCCATGGATTTAGAAAAGATAGAACCCGTTGCCGTTGATAATCCACTGATAAAATACTCCCTGCAGCGAATGCTAATCCGCCTAGAGCAGTGATTGCCAAATATTTTAAGCGAATCATCCCTATCAACGCAATTAACCATAAACTAACTCCCATTAAAGTCGCGTTCCCGAGATTGGGTTGAGTCAAAATTGCTCCAATGGTAATACCAAAAATTCCCAACCAAAAGCAACGTTGGCCATAAGTGATTTTTTTCCAAGCGGTAAAGACAATGGCACTTTGTAAAACTAAAAATGGTTTAATCAGTTCCGAAGGTTGCACTAATAAGGGACCAATTTCTATCCAACGGCTTGCGCCATGAACTTCCTTACCGACTAACGTTGTGGCAATTACAAATCCTGATAAAATTAGTAAAATATAAGGGGAAACTTTTAGGAAACGTTCAATAGGGGTCGAGGTCAAAAAATTAAATAAAATTAATCCCAAGTAAGCCCAAATCAGTTGTCGCTTAAAGTAGTATAAACCATCTCCAAAATTAGCTTCACCGACGGGATACGAGGCGGAAAATAACACCACTAAGCCAATTAAAAGCCAAATTAAAGTTAACCAGCGTAATAATCGAGCTTGGGGCGTCCATTGATTGACTTCGGGATGATAAAGGGGAATAAGATACTTCAACACGGCAATGCGGTGATCCGAATCGGGTTGGATGCAATGGCACTTCGATCAGCTAATTTTAGCAGACGCTGCACCAGACTCCTGTTAGAGCGATCAAAAACGGATTAATTAGCTACACCCCCAATAAAAAAATCAATCTTAAGCAGCAATAAGGCGTATTTTAGGCTTTTGTGTTACAATTTGCGAAGATTTTGACCTAAAAATCGTTTGCTAAGGCTTATCGCTTAAATTCGGAGAGAGTGATGACAAACAGTTACGGTGCTGAACAAATCCAAGTCCTAGAAGGTCTAGAACCCGTCCGTAAACGTCCTGGGATGTATATTGGTTCCACTGGACCGAGGGGCTTGCACCATTTGGTCTATGAAGTAGTGGATAACTCCATTGATGAAGCACTTGCAGGGTATTGCACTCATATTGAGATTGATCTTAACGCAGATGGTTCAGTAACCGTAACTGATAATGGACGAGGGATTCCTGTTGAACAGCATTCTCGGACTGGGAAATCGGCATTAGAAACCGTAATGACGGTTCTCCACGCTGGCGGAAAGTTTAGTAGTGATAGTTATAAAGTTTCAGGTGGATTGCATGGAGTCGGTGTTTCGGTAGTTAATGCCCTCTCAGAATGGGTAGAAGTAACGGTTCGGCGACAACAAACGGCTTATCGGCAACGGTATGAACGCGGAATTCCCACAACAGAACTGGAAAGCGAACCCGATCCCAACCCTGAAACAGGCACTTCGGTTTGTTTTATGCCCGATCGCGCCATTTTTAACGAGGGCATTACATTTGACTATAATACCCTTGGCGGCCGGTTAAGGGAATTAGCCTATCTCAATGCCGGCGTACAAATTACTTTTAAAGATCATCGTGATCCTGAGCAACCTCGGAGTGAAAGTTATTGCTATCAAGGGGGCATTAAAGAATATGTGGGCTACATGGTGGGCGAAAAACAGCCCATCCATCCGGAAGTGATTTATGTGGAAGGGGAAAAAGAAGGGGTACAGGTTGAAGCTGCCCTGCAATGGTGCATGGATGCTTATAGTGATAATGTTTTAGGCTTTGCGAATAATATCCGTACGGTTGACGGGGGAACCCACTTAGAAGGATTAAAAACCGTTCTGACTCGCACCATTAATAATGTTGCCCGCAAACGGAATAAACTGAAAGAAAGTGATGCCAATCTCGCTGGGGAAAATGTCCGAGAAGGGTTAACTGCAGTGATTTCAGTGAAAGTCCCGGAACCGGAATTTGAAGGACAAACCAAAACGAAATTAGGGAATACGGAAGTTCGAGGCATTGTTGATTCGCTAGTGGGGGAAACCCTTACCGAATATTTTGATTTTAATCCCACTGTTGCTGACTCGATTATTGATAAAGCGATTCAAGCGTTTAAAGCTGCCGAAGCAGCGAGACGGGCAAGGGAATTAGTTCGTCGCAAATCAGTTTTAGAATCCTCTCCCCTGCCTGGAAAATTAGCGGATTGTAGTTCCCGTGATCCTGCAGAATCAGAGATTTTCATCGTTGAAGGAGATAGTGCCGGTGGCTGTTTTGATGGTGATACTGAAGTGGCTCTTGCTGATGGACGGTCTGTCAGTTTTAAGCAGTTAGTAGCAGAAGAAGCAGCAGGTAAACAAAATTTCTGTTATACCATTCGCAAAGATGGAACGATTGCGCTAGAAAAAATTCTCAATGCTCGCCGAACCAAGGCAAATGCTGAAGTTGTCCAAGTCACTTTAGACAACGGAGAAACAATTATTTGTACCCCTGATCATCCCTTTATGTTACGGGATGGAAGTTATAAAGCTGCATCGAAACTAACTTCAAATGATGCTTTAATGCCTCTCTATCGGAAAATTTCTAATACAAGTGACTCTAATATTACGATTGATGGCTACGAAATGACATGGAATCCTCGTTCTGATTCCTGGTTATTTACCCATGTTCTTGCTGATTGGTACAACCGAGCTTATGGCATTTATGAAGCAATAAAAGGTCAGCATTGCCACCACATTGATTTCAATAAACTAAATAATAACCCCACCAACCTACAACGCCTTTCTCCCGCAGACCATCTAAAACTTCATCAAGAACAAATTGCAAAAACCCTCCATCGACCAGAAGTTAAAGCAAAGTCTCGCCAAGTCCGACAAAGTGCGGAATTTCGCCAAAAAATGAGTGAGCGAATGCAGCAACCTCAAACTCGCCACGTATTATCAGAACAGGCAAAATTGCAGTGGGATGATCAATCCTATAAAGCATATATGACCCGTAAGTGGCGTGAATTTTATGATAATAATCCTGAGTATCGCGAAACCAATGCTAGACAATTAGATCAAGCTCAAACTCAATACTGGAATCTAGAAGCTAATCGGAAAGCTCAAAGTGAGCGTGTTCAACAGTATTTTCTAATTAATCCCAAAGCAAGAGAAAAACAATCTCAATTAGCAAAACAACAATGGCAAGACGAACAGTTACTGGCTTGGCGAAAACAAAAAACGCAAGAACAATGGACGCCTGAGTTTCGACAACAGAGAAAATCGACTTTAAATCAAACTTATTACCGAAAAACGATCGCAGCCTTAAAGCAAATAGAACTTGAGCAAGGAAAAGTTGATTTAGAAGCCTATCGTAACTACCGTTTACAAACGCGAGATAAGTCTTTGTTAAGATTTGATACGTTTTGTAACCGTTATTTTGATGGCAATATCGAATCTGCCATTGAAGCAGTCATTAATTATAACCATCGGGTTGTTGCAGTAGAAAGATTGCAAACAAAAAGAGATGTCTATGATATTGAAGTTCCCCATACCCACAACTTTGCCTTAGCAAGCGGTGTTTTTGTTCATAACAGCGCCAAACAAGGGCGCGATCGCGCCTTCCAAGCCATTCTTCCTTTACGGGGCAAAATCCTAAACATTGAAAAAACCGATGATAGTAAAATTTATAAAAATAATGAGATTCAATCCCTTATCACGGCACTGGGATTAGGGGTAAAAGGCGAAGAGTTTGATCTATCTCAACTGCGTTATCATCGTTCCATCATTATGAGTGTTGCGGGTGATGAACCCACGCTCGTTATGGATGATACGGGAAAAACGGAGTTAGTTCCCATTGGTGAGTTTATTGATGATTGTGTGGAAGGACGACGTAGCAAAGAACGCTATCAGGTGATGTCGTTTGACCCGAAAACTCATCAAACCCGCTTCCGTCCCCTAAAAGAGGTGATTCGTCATGGCCATGAAGAACCCATGTATCAGATTACTACCCGTTATCAGCGTTCCGTGAAAGTCACTTCCTCTCACAGTGTCTTTGTTTATGAAGATGGAGAAGTTCGTCTCAAAAAAGGTAATGAAATTTGCCCTGGGGACTGGTTAGTAGCGAGTCGTCGTTTACCGCGTCCCAGTGAACCAACAACCACAATTGATTTAGTTCGCACTTTTTATGAGGCAGGCTTAACCAATCATCTTTATTTACAAGGAGAGAGTGTTCGTAAAATAGCGGCTGCGCGAGTCTTAGCAAAAGTAGAACGCCCTGACTTACTGAGTGAACCTCGGGTTCAACTTGATACGGACAATTGGCAACAGTTAATTCGCCAACGTCAAGCGTTAGGCGTTACTCAGAAACAGGTTGCTGTGGCTTGTGGCGTGAAACAGCCCATAACAATTAGTCATTGGGAACGAGGGATGAACCATCCGACATTACCGAATTTTCTCTCCTATCTGGAAGCTATTGGCGGAAATGAAAAGGTGGTTTATGAAACGCTACCTGCTAAAATCGACAGCTATCTCTGTGATCAGCAAGATAGTAAAAATGTCCGCTGGCGAGAAGTGAGTGATTACAAACCCTTTGCTGATTTTACTCCCAGTGAATTAGTGGAGTTGGGGGATGAAGTCAAAATTGTTCCTCGCGCCCATGTTAATAAAGCCTTTAATCGCTATTTACCGGTAACTGAGGAATTACTATGGTTCTTAGGTTGGTATGTGGCAGAAGGAACCTTAAGCCAACATCAAGTTAGTCTCAATTTGGGTAAAAAAGATGAACCCCTTATTCAGGAACTAAAACAGGTCATTGAATCAGTTTTTGGGGAAACGCCACGTTGCTACCACGATCCTGATAGCAAAGGGATTAAACTTTACTTCCATAGCGTCATGGCTGCTGGCTTAATTCGTGCTTGGAATTTAGGCAATCTTGCCCATGATCAACAACTCCCCAATGTTGTCTTTAGTGTCAGTGAACGGTTCCAATTTGCTTTTCTAGAAGGGTATTTTCTCGGCGATGGTACAATTGGCGATTCTCATATCTCATTTACGACCAATGGGAAACATCTCAAAGATGGTTTACTGTATCTGTTTGGTCAATTAGGCTTAATTGCTACCACGACTGAACATCCGCCCACTGCAAACGCAAGCATTCAAACACGTCATCCTTATTACACGATTAGCATCTGCCAAAAAGAGCAGCTAGCTAATTGTCAGCAAATTTGGCAACGTCAT
>JAHEOB010000157.1 GCA_018610095.1 Halothece sp. MAG | reverse complement strand
TTAGTCCCGTTAAGCGAAAATTTCAAGTTCAGTCACTATATCTACCAGATATATTAAAATGCTTATTACAGTCTCAGAAAGTTACGCCAAAGATTGCTAACCAAATAGGAGAATTAGTTACTCCAGACTTCCTTGAGGAATTAAAATTTTCTCGAAAGACTGAACATGATAAATTTATAGATTGGTTATCTGAAACTAAACTTAATTTTCTTACTCAAAATCAAGATACTTATAAACCAACTAAAGAATTACTGGATAAGCAAAGTGAAGATAAAGAAGAAACATTACTGTCTGCTTTTGCTCCTCCTGACTTTGTGTTAAGTGATCAATATACAGAGGAAGGTTTAGCTTTCTTTCGAGTCTGTCGCCAAGAGAAGTATAGTGAAAAAATAACCGCTGATACTTTAATAGACTGGATTCCTAAAATTTATGGAAATTCAGAGAAGGAGCAAAAAGTAATTGACTATGTACTTTATCTAAAATTTAGCCAAGTTGAACAAAAGAAAGAATTAGCTGAAAAGTTACGTTGCAAGTTTGATTGGATTAAGCGTCGAACAGAGATACAAACTACTGCTCCTTCTATTCCTGAACCTACTTCTGATCAAGGTTATGAAGATGATGGTGTAGTAGAGCCAAGTAAAGCTAGAGAATATGGAGAAATTGGGGAAAAAAAGGCTGTTGAATTCTATAAAAAATATTATTATAGTGTGGAAAATCATAACCATAATAACCCTGAAAATCCAGGATTTGATTTAGAATGTTCTCAGCCTAAATTTCCTGAAAATAGCTTACCGAATATTAAGGTTGAGGTAAAAGCAATTACTTATGACAGACCTCGTATTCGATTAACTCAAACTGAATGGAATTTTATGGTCAGGAATAAGGATCGTTATGAGTTATTCATTTATGCTCATGATCAAGGCGAACATTGTGAAACAATCCGTATCAAGAAGGCTTGGTTAACTTTGATGGAAATTTTAGACAAACTACACGCACAAGAGCAAAGTAAATATCCTTATAATAGTAACAAAATTGAATCTATAATCGGGTTACAACAAAACTCTAATGGTGAAGGAAATGATATTGTAATTCATTGGCACAGATTGTTAAGAGATTATTCTCACAAAGACATTGAAGTAGATAGCAAGGGAAATTGGTAGATATTCATACCAATTTGAAGAAAAAATGTTATAGTAGAACGGATAGGTTGAGTCTAGTAAGACTGATCGATGAGAGTTGACTACCAACAAGTAATTACTGAAACTCCTGAGCAACTGAAACAGATACAGAGTTCTCAAAAAGAGATTTCTAAGGATTATATCTATTAAAAATCGGTCAAGTTAAAACCATTTCTAATTTAGCTGATTATTTAGGTGTCCATCGAGTAACAATTCAAAGATGGCTGCAAAATTATCGTGAGCAAGGATTAAGGGAACTACTAACTGCCAAGCCAAAAACTGGGCGACCCAAAACCATTAAAGATGGTGCGCTCACCCATCTAAAAGAAAAACTCAAAGAGCCAGAAAATGGATTTAGTAGTTATAAACAAATTCAACACTGGTTGGAGAACAAATATCAAATTCAACTCAACTATCATACGGTTTATCATTGGGTAAGACGCAAGTGGAAAGCAAAGTTAAAAGTTCCCAGACCTAGTGCAGCTCACAAGAATGACAAACAAGCCGAACAGTTTAAAAAAAACTCCCAGAATTGCTAAAAATCTTGCAATGGTTGGAACAGCTTGAAAACCGACAGCGTCCACTTCGTTATTGGTGCCAGGATGAAACTCGACTAGGATTAAAAACTATCGAAAGAAAAACTATTACAGCTTGCGGAGTTAAACCAGTAGGAAAAGTGCAGTGGCGATTTGTTGCCGAATCTAGAAACAGGATAACTGTAACTTTGATTTTTAGAATTAGTATAATTTGTTAAGACGATAGATAGTTAGTTAATGTACAAATTAGAATAACCGCCTCTAGGTTACAGAGACGGTTCAAATCAATTGGCAAAAAGAGGAAGGTATTTTCCCTTCAGATCATTTCTTGGTTATTGACTTAGTGATTAAGCAGCTTTAAATTGTTCTTGTTGTTTTTCCTGTAAAAATTCCCCAATTCTGGATTTTTCAACTAAGCCAAATACAACGCCATTGTCTCCAATGACAGCAATTTCATTTTGTTGATTTTTCTCAAATAGCATAACCACTTCTAACAGAGATTGTTTGGGCTTAACAGAACTGACTTCTTGAGATTTTGTTAATTCACGAACCGTTTTTTCTGTCCATTCCGAAGTAGGAATCATTTTTAGGTCATCGACATTCAATTGACCAATTAATTTTCCTTCTTCATCAGTTACCAGAAACTTACTCCATTCTCCTTTTCCAATAACATATTCATTAACAAATTCCCTAAGATTTAAATCAGCGGATACTACAGGACTATTTTCACTAACTGCTTGTTCAGCAGTAAAGCGACTGAGTTTATCTTGAATGGTAGCTGATTGGGCAGACCGTCCGGCATTTTGGAGTAAGAAGAAACCAATTAAAGCCGTCCAAATACTACCAAATTCAGTAACGCCTAAAACTGAGAAAATCCCAAGACTAATAGCAATCCAGCCAATAAACTGACCGACAATACTAGCAATAAAGATGCCTCGATATTGATTGCCTGTAATTTTCCAAACAATGGATTTCAGAACATTTCCCCCATCCAGGGGTAAACCAGGAATCATATTAAATAAGGCAAGAATTAGGTTAACAGTTGCAAGTAATCCTACGACTGCTGCTAAAGGGGGAGTCAGGGGAACGCTTACTTCAATAAATGTAAAGAAACCAAAGAGAAGTAAACTAACAATTGGTCCTGCGATCGCGACTAAAAAGGCTTCTCCAGGCGTTTTAGAATCTTCTTCTAAACTCGCTAAACCACCAAAAATAAATAAGGTAATGGAGTTGACGCTAATGCCTTGTTTAATAGCAACAAAACTATGCCCTAATTCGTGTGCTAAAACTGACGAAAATAGCAATAATGCTGCGGCTAATCCCAGTAACCAAGGGCTTAAACCAACTAGTTGTGGAAATCGTGTTAATTGACTACCATAGACCCAAGTCACCAGAATTAGGACTAAAAACCAAGAGGGATTAATGTAAAATGGGATTCCAAATAAGTTGCCAATACGGATATTATTATTCATTGTTCATTCCTTGCTGTCTCATGCAATTGGTTATATCGTAACAAAATGTTAAGAACTAAAGTTTGAAACTATGGGCGTAGAAGCCGTATTAACGAGTTCGGTGTAAGCTGGAAAACAGCGTATTTCTCAATTAATTTCTATCAAAAGATAGACTCATCAAGTGAAAACACTAAGGTGTCTCTAACTATTGATCTATTTAAAATCTTATCAAAAATCTACCATGGAAAATACCGCTGAATTTACTTGTGCTTTTTGTGGTGAAATTAATCCCACCGACATTGACGTGACTGCTGGCAACGAGCAATCCTATGTGGAAGATTGTCAAGTGTGTTGTAGTCCCAATGTTTTATATATTCACATTGATGAAGCGACCCTGGAAATAACGATTCACAGTGAGTGTGAAAGTTAAGGCTAGACAAGCTGCTGATAGTTGCTCTTGAAAATGTGCTAAAAGAGATAATGGCTAAACGATAATGATTTGTGGAGGAGGGAGGTTATGGCAAAACTCAAGCAGTTAAACCGCATTTCTGACACTGTCTGGGAAATTCCTACTTCCTATAAAGAGGGGATGCGAGTTCCCGCCCGTATTTACAGTACCGAGAAATTACTACAGGAAATGGATGAGGCAGTATTGGATCAAATTAGCAATGTTGCCACACTGCCAGGAATCACCAAATATGCCATGTGTATGCCTGATGGGCATTTTGGCTATGGTTTTCCCATTGGGGGCGTAGCAGCCATGGATGTGGATCAAGGAGGCGTTATTTCCCCAGGCGGGATTGGCTTTGATATTAACTGTGGCATGCGTTTAGTAGTAACAAACCTGACGTATGACGATGTTAAACCTCATCTTAAGGAATTAGTGGATAAACTTTATAAACGGATTCCTGCGGGTGTGGGAAGTAAGGGCTTTGTTAAACTATCTCGTAGTCAGTTTCGAGATGTAGTGGAACAGGGGGCACAATGGTGTGTTCGCAATGGCTACGGCTGGGAACAAGATTTAGAAGTTAGTGAAGAAGGCGGGCGTCTGAAAGGGGCAGATGCTTCTAAAATTAGTGATAAAGCAGTCGATCGCGGGATTAACCAAATTGGCACTTTAGGATCAGGGAATCACTATCTGGAAGTGCAGGTGGCTAAACCCGAAAATATTTTTGATGAGGAATTAGCAAAAGCGTTAGGAATTACGATTCCTAATCAAGTGGTTATCATGTTCCACTGTGGTAGTCGGGGCTTTGGGCATCAAGTTGCGACCGATTACCTACAAACCTTTTTGAAAGTCATGGAAAGTAAATATGGTATAAAAATTCTGGATCGAGAACTCGCTTGTGCCCCCTTTAACTCTCCAGAAGGACAAGATTACTTTTCCGCTATGCAATGTGGCATTAATATGTCTTTTGCTAACCGCCAAGTGATTTTACATCGGATTCGGGAAGTATTTTCCGATGTCTTTAATCGCTCTCCAGAACAATTGGGGATGAATATGATTTACGATGTTGCCCACAATACGGCTAAACTGGAAGAGCATGTCATTGATGGGACAGCGCGATCGCTGCTAGTTCATCGCAAAGGAGCCACCCGTGCCTTTGCCCCGAACATGACCGATTTATCTCCACGTTATCAAGGGGTTGGACAACCGATTATCATTGGTGGCAGTATGGAAACTGGCTCGTATATGCTAATGGGCGTTCCCAGTGGGGAGCAAACTTTCTTTAGCACCGCTCACGGTAGCGGGCGCACCATGAGTCGCAGGAAAGCACGTAAAAGTTGGCGAGCCAAGCAACTGCAAGAAGAAATGGCACAACGGGGCATTTATATTCGCAGTGTTTCTAACGCAGGATTAGCAGAAGAAGCTGGTGGGGCTTATAAAAATATTGATGAAGTGATTGCTGCAGCAGAACAAGCGGGTTTAAGCAAGCGAGTGGTTCGATTAACGCCCATTGGTAATATTAAGGGTTAAATTATGGAATCTCGTACCCCCCTAACAATTGTGACTGGTCCCTTAGGCAGTGGTAAAACGACCTTATTACGTCACCTTTTAAAAACCGTTTCCCGCCCGATCGCGATTTTGATGAATGAGTTTGGCGAAATTGCCATTGATAGCAAAATTTTGCAGGGAAAAAATGTCGAAATGGCGGATTTGGGAGGCGGTTGTGTTTGTTGTTCTCTGTTAGGAGAATTTGAAGCAGCAGTGCAGGAAATTATTGACACGGTTCATCCGGAACAGATTGTCGTCGAAACCACCGGTGTTGCTGAACCTGATGCCTTAGTGTTTAACGTGGAAGAAAGCCTCCCGCAAGTGCGACTCGATGGCGTGATTGTCATTATTGATGCCGATGCCATGGTGCAATATCCCCAAGTGGGGCATACCCTTGTCATGCAAATTGAATCGGCAGATATTCTGCTGCTAAATAAAGTTGATCGGGTGAGTAAGGCTGACCTTACCGAGATTAAGCATAAACTGCAACACTATAATGACATCGCCCCCATTATTTCCACCCAACATTGTCAAGCTGATCCGACTTTACTGTTTGGAATGGGGCATCATTCCATGCAACCCCCTGCTAATCATCTACACAAACCAGAATTTGACTCCTTTAGTTATACCTCACAGGAAGTTTACGATCGCGCCTGCTTTGAAGAATTTGCCAATCAGTTAAGCAGTGATGTCTATCGGGCAAAAGGATTTGTGAAATTTCCACAAGGCACCTATTTATTTAATTTTGTTGCTGGGCGTTGGGAATTAGAACCCTTTTCCGCCACTGCCACGGAACTGGTATTTATTGGAAAAAACCTTTCTAATCAAAAATCAGACATTGTCGATCACCTCAACCGTTGTCAACAGCCTGCTTGAGTTGCCCATGCCTTACCAATTTTTAGAAGAGATTGCCATCGCCGATATTGCCTTTCAGGCTTGGGGAGACACCCTGGAAACCCTGTTTATCTCAGCAGCAGATGCTGTCATGAATACCATGATTGATAATCTCAGCGCGATCGCGCCCCAAGCTACCCGCAAAATTGAATTAGCCAATAATGCACTGGATCTACTTTTATTTGAGTTTTTACAGGAGTTTATCTATTACAAAGATAGTGAGTTACTCTTATTACGCCCGAAAGAAGTTACTATTCAACAGCAACAGCAAACCTATCACCTAACCGCCATTGCTAAAGGGGAAGAATTAGACTTTCAGCGACATCATCAACGCGTGGATGTCAAAGCAGTGACACTTCATCAATTTCAATTAGAAAAAACGGCTAAGGGATGGCAAGCAAGGGTGATTCTAGATATTTAAGGCAGGGGTGGGCAAAGCCCACCCGACAAGATTAAGCTTTGACTTCTGCCCGTTTGAAGGCTTCATCTAAGACTTCTGAGAGGGTAGGATGGGTGTGAACATTAAAGGCTAATTCTTGTACCGGTTGCCCTGCCGCGATCGCGTTAGCCGCTTCCTGAATTAAGTCAGAAGCATGTAAGCCCATAATATGCGCCCCTAATAATTCGCCTGTATCTTGGCGATAAATAATTTTGGCAAGCCCATCACTTTCTCCTTCGGCAAGGGCTTTAGAGTTAGCTTTGAAGTAGCTACGAACCGATTTCACAGTAAAACCTTCTTCTTTCCCTAAAGATTTCGCTGCATCTTCGGTTAAACCAACATAACTAATTTCAGGATGAGTAAACGCGGCGGCTGGGATTGCGCGATAGTTGACCACATGATCATTACCACAAATATTTTCCACCGCAGAAATTCCTTGTGCCGATGCCGTATGGGCTAACATCATTTTGCCAGTGGCATCGCCAATAGCCCATAAATTGGGTACAGGTTCCCCATCTACCACAACTTGCAAATGATCATTGACGGGAATATAACCGCGACGATCCGTTTCTACGCCGATATTCTCTAAGCCAATATTTTTAGTTGCAGGAACTCGCCCAGTCGCAACTAAGGCTGCATCCACTTCTAATACCTCTTTCACTTCTTTGCTGTTAGCATCAGCCAATTCAATCACTACTGGGGAACCGGGTTTAACCGTTTTTGCCATCATCCCAACATAAGTTTCAATATCCCGGGGTTTAATTAATGACCGTTCTGCAAATTTGGCAATATCGCGATCGAAGCCAGGCATTAAATTATCCAATGCCTCAATAATGCTAATTTCACTCCCTAGGGCAGAATAAATATCAGAAAATTCTAGTCCAATATAGCCACTACCAATAATGGCAATCCAATCCGGCAACCAGCTTAATTTTAAGGCATCATCACTGGTATAAACCGTTTTGCCATCAACTTGGATACCTGGGGGCACAAAAGGACTCGATCCAGTAGAGAGAATGATATCACGCCCGGTAATAGTTTGTTCCCCTTCATCGCTGATGACACTAACTTTTTGCGGGGCAACCACCTTACCCCAACCATTAATGGTATCCACCTTCATGCGGTTGAGGCTATTACTCATATCCCCTCGAACTTTCTCCACCAGATTTTGGGCGTGATTGGCAATGGCAGTGTGATCAAAACTGACATTGCCGACATTAATCCCTAAACTCTGAAGATGTTGTTGATCTTGCAATTCGCGAACCCGCCCAGAGGCAGCGAGAAGGGCTTTTGAGGGAACACACCCCCGATTTACACAAGTTCCCCCCATTTCTTTAGCTTCCACGATCGCAGTTTTTAGCCCTTGTTTCACCGCATGAAGGGCTGCACCATGTCCACCGACACCTGCCCCAACAATAATGACATCATAATCAAATTCTGCCACTGTCTCTTCCTCCTTGCTATCATTATTTTACAGTCAAGTTTTTATCTTAACGGATGATGGGAATTATTTATAGAACCTTTAGGAGGAAACTGTTTTTTGCCTTTTTGGTTTGGGAACAAGTTTTTTTTGACAATACCATCAGTAGCTATCATTATTGATAAACAAAATTAAATGATACAAAGATAAGAAAATGACCCTACCTTGTAAAATGGGATAATTTAATTTAAGTGATTCTATGAATAATATTGCATCCAACCATATTAATTGATTAGATAAAATAAATACTACATCTAGTCAAATTTGAAGGAGTTTTTTTCTTTAACAATTAAATATAAAATTACCGGAGTTTAAAAATTCTCCTAGCGCGATCGCGCTCGTTGTTTTGGCAAAATGGTATCAGCGATCGCGAAGTTCAGATTCAGCACAGTTGCGATCGAGAAAATTGTTAATGTGTTGGGCTAGCCAAGTTTTCTCCGCTCGTGTTAATAACCCTCCTAAAACTAGAGTAGTGGTACTAGGGTCATTAATAGTGATAGGAT
>JAHEOB010000156.1 GCA_018610095.1 Halothece sp. MAG | reverse complement strand
GGATGGCAAGTTGCTGAGCGCGATCGCGCATGATTAACATTTTTTGGTTCCCCGATTCCGTCACCAATAATTCTGGGGATTGCAAAGACACCGTTGTATAATCGATTTGAGGGATGCCAACCCGAATGACAACCTGGGGTTGAGATTGAGGATAGATATAGAGTTGTTCATGCAAGCGATCAAATTCTAATTTGGAAGGCGTAAAACTTCGTTGTTCTTCCGAAATCGACTTTTTCCAATAAAGGGTAATTCCCCGAATTTCTGGATTCAGTAGCACTAATTGCTCGTCAAACTTTTGCCAATCCCAATTAATTTGGGAAACATCTTTATTGTCAGGGAGTAACCGTTGCGCCATGATGACTTCTTTACCACTCAGATTTTGCCACCACTGACAAATGATTTCAAAGTTTTTCCCATTATTGGGATTGCTTCCACCTTGTACCCAAGTAATGGTGGTCATAGTTTCATTTCTCCCAAAATTTCAGCTAAGGTGATCTTATCACTCTTTCTCTGGCACCATTATTGATTAAGTCGAAAATCAAGGATTACGGTTTCTTTTTATGTCTCCCGATTATTCAACTCTCCAATCATTATCAGAATTATGGCGAGAAACGGCAAGTTCTTATTCCGACAACATTGCCCTTGATGATCCTCATAGTAAGCCACCGATTCAAATTACTTATCAACAACTTCAGCAAAATATTGAACAATTTGCTGCGGGATTACAAGCGCAAGGAATTAAGCCTAATACCAAAATTTCTTTGTTTGCTGAAAATAGCCCTCGTTGGTTAATTGCCGATCAAGGGATTATGATGGCTGGGGCAGTGAATGTGGTACGTTCCTCGCAAGCGGATCCCACAGAATTGGCTTATATTTTTACGGATAGTGATAGTGAAGTCTTAGTCGCCCAAGATCGCAAAACCGTTGAGAAATTAAACGAGCAACTAGAACAGTCTGCCCTAAAATTAATTATATTACTATCAGATGAAACCATTGAACTCGAAGGGATCAAAACCTTTAATTTTTCCCAATTACTAACAATAGGTCAACAGCAAGGATTGCAACCTGTTTCTCGCCAAGCGGATGATTTAGCGACCTTAATTTACACCTCAGGGACAACTGGTAAACCTAAAGGAGTAATGTTATCTCATGGTAACTTTCTCCATCAAATTCGTGCCATTCGCGATGTGATTCAACCCCTACCTGCTAATAAAGCCTTAAGTATTCTTCCCAGTTGGCATGCTTATGAACGGGCGGTAGAGTATTTTTTATTATCTCAAGGATGTCGGTTAACTTATACCAATTTACGCTCTTTTAAGAAGGATTTAAAAGAACAAAAACCTGATTATATGGTTGGTGTTCCTCGACTTTGGGAGTCAGTTTATGATGGGATTCAAAAACAACTACAACAGCAAACGGGTACCAAGAAAAAACTGATTAATTTCTTTTTCAAGACATCATATCGATATATCTACGCCAAGCGTGTTAAAGACGGTTTGTGCCTAGAAAATCTTCATCCCTCTTCAATGCAAGTGTTCTGGGAAGGCATACAAGCGTTTTTCTTAAATCCCCTCCACAAGTTAGGAGATAAAATCGTTTATCAAACCGTTCGTCAGGGAACAGGCGGGAATTTAAAGACGGTGATCAGTGGGGGCGGTTCTTTGGCAAAACATATTGATGATTTTTATGAAGTGATTGGTATCCCCTTACTAGTAGGATACGGTTTAACAGAAACTTCCCCTGTCACCCATGCTCGTCGCTTCCATCATAATTTGCGGGGTTCGTCAGGACAACCACTTTCTGAAACGGAAACCAAAATTGTTGATCCTGACAGCAAACAATCCCTTGCTGTAGAAGAGAAAGGATTGGTTATGATTCGAGGCCCGCAATTGATGCAGGGGTATTATAAAAAGCCCGAGGCAACCCAAAAAGCTATTGATGAACAGGGATGGTTTAATACAGGCGATTTAGGCTGGATTACTCCTCACCAAGATTTAGTGTTAACAGGACGGGCTAAGGATACCATTGTGTTATCAAATGGAGAAAATATTGAACCGCAGCCCATTGAAGATGCTTGTTTGCGAAGTCCCTATATTGACCAAATGATGTTAGTGGGTCAAGATCAACGGTGTTTAGGGGCATTAATTGTGCCTAATGTGGAGGCGTTACAAAATTGGGCGCAACAAAATAATCTCAATTTAGATTTTTCAGAATCAGCGTTAGAGCAAACGCTACAAACGTCTCAAGTGCAACAATTATTTCGAGAGGAATTAAATCGAGAAGTCAAAGATCGACCTGGTTATCGCCCAGATGATCGCATTGGGGTGTTTCGCCTGATTGCGGAACCGTTTTCGGTGGAAAATGGCATGATGACACAAACCTTAAAAATTAAGCGTGCTGTTGTCACGGAACGATATCAGGATATGATTAATGAGATGTTTGTTAAGAAATCGTGAATCGGTTATTTTGACCATTAGTTTGTCTGTGATTTTGTAAATAAGGTTAAAGTAGTCTAATGGTTAATGTAGAAGGAAATTTGCCCATGAACGAAGAGAATAAAAATCTGCTATTAAAGCGTCAAATTAACTTAAAAGTAATTGTTACCGAACGTTGGAAAGAAGAAGCCCAACAACAATTACAATCGCAAATTAATAACTATGATCAGCAATTGCAACAGTTAGAAGAACAAGGACAAAACGCGATCGCGCAGTTACAGCAACAAGCTAGTACCTCGAAAGATCCCCAAGGTCAACAACAACAACTCAAAAGCATCCAAAGTCAAGTTAATCAAGAAAAAGGCAAGGTGACGGAACAAAAAAATCAAGCCCTACAGCAATTGCAACAAATTCAATCCCTAGAAGAAGGACAAGAAGTGCGTCAAGGGCAAATGGATAGTTTTATTCGCGTGCAAGTGGGAGATAATCTGGTGGAGAAAATGAATGCAGAAGTAGTCATTAAAGATGGCATCATCCAAGAAATTCGCGGTGAGGTTTAAACAAATACCCTATGTTGTAAGGAGGGCATTTGACGACGAATTTGCCCAAGTCGAGAGGGACTAATTTCGGCAATGGCAACCCCCGGTTGGTCTCCTGCATCACTTAAAACCATGCCCCAAGGATCGACAATCATGGCATGGCCATGACTGTTTCGGCGGGCGTAATGGTTGCCAGTTTGGGCTGGGGCGATCACATAACAGGTATTTTCGATCGCTCTAGCTTGTAATAAGACTTGCCAATGATACTTTCCGGTATAAGCGGTAAACGCTGCTGGAATCAGAAAAATTTCTGCCCCTTGTTGGGCAAGTTGACGATACATCTCGGGAAATCGGACATCGTAACAAACTGACAGAGCAATTTTTCCCAGCTCAGCAGAATCGGCTAATTCTGGGAGAGATTTGCCTGCTTGAACCGTGTTCGATTCTTGATAAATATTACCATCATCAAGATTGACATCAAACAGATGAACTTTATCGTAGCGTACGACTTCTTCTCCTTGGGGATTGACCATTAATGCTGTGTTAGAAACTTTTCCCTCTGCCATAGGGATAGGAAAGCCTCCTCCCACAAGAGTAATTTGATACCGTTGCGCCATGGTTTTGAGGAATTTGTCCGCTTGTTGCGCGATCGCGCTGGCTTGATTAAGTTTTTCCGTTTCTTCTCCTAAAAAAGCAAAATTTTCGGGAAGGGATACCAATTCCGCCCCTTGACGCACCGCAAGTTCCACTAAATCGGCTGCCGAGGCTAAATTTTTCTCTAAATCAGGGGTACTGGTCATTTGAATTGCCCCTGCCAGATATGATTTCATAAATTAAGTTAACGCATTATTAAGACGCTGCATCCAATGACTAAGGATATTGTAACCACTTTCAGCAAGCGGTTATGAGAATGTCTTTAATCAATTCCCTCTTGATGAGGCATGAGCAGAGTTCGATAATATAAAAAAGATGTTTCACCTAAAAACTCTCCAATTATTATGGCTCGATACACTTGCACCTTCTCTGTGGCTATCCCCTTAGAACGTTTAGAGGGTTCCCTTGTGGAAATTTTAGAATCGTGCTACATGGAACTGATTTATGATACGGGCGAATATCTCATGGCACGAGAATTGCCCGATCGCGCCCCTTTCCCAAAACTTGTCACTGCGGAAGTACTCATTGATCGCAGCACAGCAACACCAGAACAAGTACAGATGCATCTGGTGATGAAAAACGAAGAACTTCCATTGCAAACCGACAATCATTGTCGCCAAATGTTTGATTTAGTGCAACAAGCCCTAGTGGAATATTCCCAGTGGCAACTGTTGGATAAAGTGGCAGGATAACCCCTACTTAGTGCCAGAGGGTACGCCAAGCAAACTTAGGCAGTAACAACATCCTCCGCCAACGTGAGGGTTCTTGATATAAACGGTATAACCATTCCAAATGATGTTCACGAAACCATCGGGGGGCACGCGCTTTCGCTCCTCCCCAAACATCAAATGCACCTCCCACGCCCATCCAAATGGCATGCGGGCAAAGATGACGGTTGCGGGCAATCCAAAGTTCTTGGCGAGGAACGCCTAATCCCACTAAAATCAGGCTCGGTTGTTGCTCCTTTAATTGTTGACAAAATTGGGTTTGTTCCATTGCAGAGAGATAGCCATGTTGTGTGCGAATGGATAACTCAGGAAATTGAGTTTGCCATTGTTGAGCCGCAGCTTCTGCTCGTTGTGGCAATCCCCCATAAAACACAATCGTTCCGTTAGTTTTCCCTTCACCTACCCCTTGTATTAAAGACGCAGCGAGTTCAATGCCGGGACATCGCTGTTGTTTTTTTCCTTGCAAGCGTAAGGAGAAAATTACCCCTGCCCCATCGGGAATC
>JAHEOB010000155.1 GCA_018610095.1 Halothece sp. MAG | reverse complement strand
TACTACGGCTTTAGGGCCATTATCTCCCCAACAAGCCCCATTGGCTAAATATTGATTGCTAACATGACCAATGGCATAAGAAGATACCCCGGCAACCCCTGCTTGGGTAATGGCAACTGAGACATAGGGAATCAAGGAAGCCCCCCCTGTCACCGAACTGGATAACCCTAATAACCCTTTCAGAGAACTTAATCCCAGTGCTGCTAATAATTCACTGGCACTAATGCCTCCCATGGCAATGGCAATTTTTTGCAATAGCGCGATCGCGGCAGATTGTGTCATGGGAATGCCATATAACCGCGAGAGGGCTAAAATCATCGCCACATCCACCACTGCCCCTGTAAATAAATCGATGACGGTTACAGGATTAAAGGCAACGGCAACCGCTTTTGTCATGGTTGCTTTCCAAATAATCCCCTCCGCTGCTTGGGAACGGATTTCCATTTTCCGTTGTAAAATCTGATCATTGACCTCATTGGCATAAAGCATGGTATTGAGGGCAATCAGTGACTTCCCTTCTTGATGGAGAATCTCTAAAATTTTGCGTTTTAAATCATTAATTTGAGGGGTTCCCTGTTCCATTGTTACCCCCATACTGCCATCAGCGCGACGAATCCCTTTTCTTTGCAAAGGAGACGCCGCCACCATTACCACTTCTTCAGCCGAGAGTAATTCCTTAACGCGATCGCTGCAAATGGTTTCGTAAATGGCATTCTGATCCGCTTCAGGATATTGATCAATTTTATTAAACACTAGCAGCATAGGTTTCCCCACCTCCCGCAGACGAGACAGGGCATTATATTCCACTTTCGTAATATCCCCAGCAATGACAAATAAAATCAGATCAGCCTGTTTGGCAATTTGATGCGCCATTAATTCTCGGGTTTCCCCATCCACCTCATCAATGCCGGGGGTATCCACTAATTGAATTTGTGCTTGCTGATGACTGGGTAACGACACCCGTAAAATATCCTGTTCACTATTGCCTAAACTTTCTTCCGTTAATTCCCAATGGGCACTGCCAACAGTTCGTGTTACCCCATGTAGAGGCCCAGTTTGAAACACATTTTCTCCAAGCAGAGCATTTAAAACTGACGATTTCCCCCTGCCAACCATACCAAAGGCAGCAATTTGCACCACCGATTGGTCTAATTTGTCTAACATGGTGGTGAGATAATTAATTTCTGATTCTAACCCTGCTTGTTCTTCCTCTGTTAGATCAATTTGACGAACTAGATTGCGAAGAGAATTTTGGGCTTGTTGATAATTAATTTCTGCGGTAATTTGTTCAAAGCTAAAAATAACGTCGTCAAACTCATCATTACTATTAGTCGTTTGATTAATTGGCTCAGAATCAGACTGGCTCACAGATGACCTCAAGCTAACTAGACTGCTAACTTGATCCATAACAAATGCTTGTGCAGAGTTGCTATGTTTAGGGAGTCGGCGGTGAGCTTACCACAAACAACAGCCTACGTTCGGATTATCCGTCAATCCTTACAAGAAGGAAAAATTGAAGGTGAAGTCAGTGCAGCAGATTATCATTGGTGGTTTCAATGGCAATTTCGCCAAAACCGCTTAACGGTTCAACCTTCCTTGGGGCGAGCGTTAATTATTGAACCCTTAGGGCGATTTTTAGAGCGATGTGACTATCAATTGGAACCCGGCGGCGATTATCAATTTATCGTTCGCGCCAAATTATAGCCTTTTGTAATGAAGATATTTTGCAAATGATTTAGCAGAGCCTCATGAAGCTCGTATAGTGTGAGAAGAGCTGACTTTAAATATTAAGGGATGAATTGATGTCAAAAACCGTTGCTGATGTCATGACAACCAATCCCAGTGTCGTTCAACCTGACACTTATTTGAAAGAAGCCATTAAGTTACTGGCGGAACAGGAAATTAGTGGCTTACCTGTGGTGAATGACGAAGGAAAATTAGTGGGGGTGCTTTCGGAAACCGATTTAATGTGGCAAGAAACGGGTGTCGATCCCCCTCCCTATCTGATGTTTCTCGATAGTGTCATTTATCTGCAAAATCCTGCCAAATACGATCAATTACTCCATAAAGCATTGGGGCAAACGGTGGGAGAAGTAATGACCGATCGCCCCATTTCGGTTACTGGCGATCGCGCTTTAAAGGAAGCTGCCCAACTCATGCACCGACGCAAAGTTCGTCGTCTCCCTGTAGTGGATGAAACCGATCAGGTGGTGGGCATTATTACCCGTGGCGATATTGTCCGCGCGATGGCAGAACAATCGTAATCATTGATTAACAATTATGTCTATTACCCCCCAGTCAGTTCAAGCCCTGTTAACTTCCGAGGATTATGGTGATCGCCTCCGAGGGATTAATCAATTACAGCAGTTAGATCACAATGACGCCTTTCCCTTACTGGAACCGGTAATTAATGATAGCAATGTGCGGGTTCGCTATGCGGCTGTTAGTAGTATGAGTCGAGTGGGAGAAGCGAATCGAGACCGAGCGTTAGAATTATTGCGCGATCGCCTCATGAATGAAACTGAAGCAGATGTGCAAGCGGCTGCTGCCGATGCCTTGGGAGGATTAAAACTCACGGAAGCCTTTGATGATATCGTTGAGATTTATCGCCAAACCCAAGAATGGTTAGTTGAATTTAGTGTCATTGCTTGTCTGGGCGAAATGGGAGACCCCAGAGCGTTTGATGTTTTAACAGAAGCCCTACAATCCGAAAATCAATTAGTGAAAACGGTTGCCATCGGATCGTTAGGAGAATTAGGGGATCCCAGAGCCCTTGATTTTTTACAATCTTATCTTAATGATGCTGATTGGCAGGTGCGATCGCGCTTAGTGCAAGCCCTCAGTCGAATTGGCGGGGAACAAGCCCAGCAGCTATTGCAACAACTCGCCCAGGATCAATCGCAACAAGTTGCCGAGGAAGCCCAACAAGCCTTAAATGAGTCAAGTGGCGATTAAGGTTGCCTCAGCAACCCTCGATGATTTAAATTAAATAATAATGGTGTCTAAAATTAACTATACTGAAGCAGTCGCGATCGTGGCTGATTCATGAGTTTCTGATTGGGAAACGGTTTCGGGTTCTGCTTGGGCTGGGGTTATTGCCAATTCATGACAAGGAATTTGATCGGCTAAAACCGCAGTTGCCATGCTTCCCGAGTGAATTTCCAAAACGGCTTCTGGCAACGCTTCAAAGATTAACCGTTGTCCAGGGAAGACCACTCGTTCAAAATACCAATTTTCAATATTAGTAATCCGTGCCACTTGCACTGAATTAGTCGTATTTACGTAACAGCACAGGAAATAATGGGACTGGTTGGGAACGGGATCGAGAATTTGAGTCATGATTAATCTTGAAATTTCTACGTAACGAATTACGCCTCTACCGTAGCAAGCACTGATCGCAACTAACTGTTAAGCGAGATACAAACCGTTCATTTTTCTTTATTCTATAAGCGTTTAAATAACGTTGATTCCCAGAAGTAGGGGATCAAGGCAATTATGAGAACGCTACGTTAAGATATATGAAAATAATGAGAGCATTTTCAGTAATCGTAACCGTCTTCTCTTCATAAACCGCAAAATTAACGATTATTTCTTCCCTAGAAATTAATTTGTCCACAAACGGCTATTAACAACAACAATCATGACACAACGCATCCTCTACGTTCGACTCCCCTGCAACCCCATTTTTCCCATTGGAGTCGTCTATTTAGCAGATCACATTCATAAACTCTTTCCCGATATTGAACAGCGCATTTTCGATATGGGAACCGTCGCTCCCCTTGATTTTGGGGAATCTCTGGATCAATGTATTGATGAGTATCAACCCACGATTCTGGTTTACTCTTGGCGCGATATTCAAATTTATGCCCCTGTTGGAGGCAGAGGCGGTAATCCCCTACAGTATGCCTTTGAATTTTACTATGCCAAAAATCCCCTTAAAAAACTCCATGGTGCCTTAGGGGGGATACGAGTCACTGCTGCTTATTATGGTGAACTTTGGCGTAACTTGGGCTTAATCAAACGAGGATTAAAACGCGCCCAAAAACATAATCCCGAAGCGAGAACCATCATTGGTGGTGGGGCAGTCAGTGTGTTTTATGAACAGCTAGAACATAAATTGCCCAAAGGCACAATTGTGTCTGTGGGGGAAGGAGAAGTTCTGCTAGAAAAACTGTTACGGGGAGAAGATTTCCAAACGGAACGCTGTTATGTCGTTGGGGAAACCAGCCCTCGGGAGAAAATGATTCACGAAGCCCCCACGCCTGTGGAAAAAACGGCTTGCGACTACGACTACATCGAGAAGATGTGGCCCGAATTTAAATATTATATCCAGGATAGTGACTTCTACATGGGCGTGCAAACCAAACGAGGCTGTCCTCACAATTGTTATTACTGTATCTATACCGTGGTAGAAGGGAAAAAAGTGCGGGTTAATCCTGCCGATGAAGTGGTTGCGGAAATGCGTCAGCTTTATGATCGTGGCATCCGCAATTTCTGGTTTACCGATGCCCAATTTATTCCCGCGAAAAAATATATTCCTGATGCCATTGAATTGCTACAGAAAATCTATGATTCTGGCATGAATGATATTCATTGGGCAGCCTATATTAGAGCCGATAATTTAACCCCTGAACTGTGTGATCTCATGGTGAAAACGGGGATGAATTACTTTGAAATCGGCATTAGCAGTGGGTCTCAAGAATTAGTCCGTAAGATGCGGATGGGCTACAATCTGCGAGTGGTTCTCGAAAATTGTCGGGATCTCAAAGCGGCCGGTTATAATGATTTAGTCTCAGTCAATTATTCCTTTAACGTCTTGGATGAACGCCCAGAAACCATCCGACAAACCATTGCCTATCATCGGGCATTAGAAGAAATCTTTGGGGAGTATAACGTTGAGCCAGCAATCTTCTTTATTGGCTTACAACCCCATACCCACCTCGAAGAATATGCCTTAGAAAATGGCTACCTCAAACCCGATTATAATCCCATGAGTCTCATGCCTTGGACAGCGAAAAAACTATTATGGAATCCAGAACCCTTAGGCAGTTTATTTGGCGAGGTCTGTCTCCAAGCATGGGAAAATAATCCCCATGATTTTGGACGAGAAGTGATGGCAATTTTAGAAAATCGCTTTGGGCGTGCTGATTTAGAAGAAGCACTCACTGCCCCCATGCCAGAACAAACGTCTCAACCAGAATTAACCACAGTCAATCAGTAAGGAATAATATGAGAGCATGGGAAGATGGGTAAAACAATCACCTAACTGCGCCCACTTCCCCTCTGCTCGTTGTGTTTTAAAAACGGCACTGGCATTGTTTCCAATCCGGGTTAATCTTAGATATGTTACAAGGGTCAATTTTACAAAAACTCTATACAGCGCATCATAATACAGAGCGTCCCCTTAATTTTGGGGTTTATTATAAAAATACGTTAATCGCCCTGTGTCATGCCTTGGAAGATTTTATTTTAGAAAGCGACAGTTCACCGTTAGTGATTGCTGCCTTTCAGAAAGGGAAATTTTACCTAGAAGAAGCGGATCGGTATGGGGAACTGGCAAATCAGGCTCGTCAAATCACCATTATGGCAGCCCCAGAAACAGGATTTGGGGATCATCCAACTAGTCAACAGCAGAATGTGGCATTGGTGAATTTAGATGGGGATCAGGATCCCGTTGCCCAAGAATGGCATTTGATTATTTACTCTCCCAGTTATATGGCAATGGTATTGTGTCAGGAACTGTCGGAACACGATTATGCCCAGACAGGATTTCCCAACCATGATCTAGAGCGTAAATTTTACGGGTTTTGGACGTTTGAACCTGACTTAGTGCAACAAGCCCTCAACATCGCGATCGCGCATATTGGCACTTACAATAAGTCCCTGCAACAGCAATTAGAACAACAGCTGGAAACCATTGATCAACAAGTGGGAACGGTGGAAAAAGAAGACACGGGAATTGTGGTATCCCAACTTGTTAACTATTTACAGCATTCGCAACAAGAACTGCTCAACCAGAGACAAGCCCAAGATGAAGCCTTTTCTTATTTACCGCAAGCCCAAACCTTGGATGAGAATCTGCAATCCAATGAGATGCAAGCCTTTTTACGGATGGCGCAACTGATTGATCAAGCCGATCTCAACAATCCTATGGCTGCAGCAGAAGTCACTGCCCTTGCCGAAGCCATGGCGCAAGTGTTGGATCTCCCCGCTTGGCAACAAAAACGATTGCGATTAGCAGGATTCCTCCATCGCTTAGTGCCTTCCTTAGTCACCCCCTCCAAAGTCGATGAAGAGACCGAACAAGCCCCCTCTTGTGAGTTAATTCCCAGTGTACAAGCTTTAAGAGCCATGCCTCAAATGAGCGCGATCGCGCGGATTATTACCCATCAAACGGAACATTGGGACGGCACAGGCAAACCGGGGGAACTCGCTTATGATAGCATTCCCTTAGAATCCAGAATTTTAGCCTTAACCAGCTATTTCCAGAATCGAGTGAATGATTTGCACATGAGGGAACCCCATAAACCCCGCGAGGAAACACTCAGCCAAGCCTATTCCGAGTGTCAACAACAAGCCAACACGGTGTTTGATCCCAAACTGGTGGAAACTTTAGGCTTATTAGTGGCAGGAATGCAACAAGGGATGAGTTTAGAAGCAGCCCAACCCAAAATTGCCTCAGGGGTATGGCTAATTGATTCTCAACAACAGGAAACCCCCACATTTAATTAATAATTATGGATATTGAAACAATTCGCAAAGGAGAGATTGAACAACTCGCTGGGATTGATCTCCAAGACGAGCAACTGCAAGAGAGTAATCTGGAAAACGCTAATCTCAGAGGGGCGAATTTAGCAGGAAGTAATTTATCCTGGGCGCGATTACAAGCAGCGAATTTAGATGGCGCGAACTTATTAGGGGCAATTCTAGTGGGTATTGATCTCCGCGCAAGTTTATTAGGGGCGAACTTGTTTCAAGCCAACTTAGAAGGAGCTGATTTACGCGGGAGTAACCTCCGCGGGGCGAATTTTATGGCAGCGAAGTTATTACGAATTAGTTTAATCGGGGCTTTTCTCAATGGGGTAAATTTCCATGAAACCAACCTGCAAGGAGGGGACTTACGAGCAACGGAATTATGGGGCATCCAAGCGCAAAAAGCCGATTTCAAAGGAGCGAATTTAGTCGAAGCAGAGTTACAAGGCGCTGATCTCAGCAACGCCAATTTAGAAGAAGCCGATTTACGAAAAGCAAATTTAGCTGGGGCAAATTTAGAAGGCGCAAATCTATTATGTGCTGAGTTAGAACAAGTGAATCTCACTGGCGCGATTTTGAATAATACTTGTTTAGTGGGAACTCAACTGGAACTAGATAGCTAATAGGTTAATGGAGAACCTCATCCCAAAGACTATCAAGCGATTCCCCATCCCTTTCCTTACCCAGAGGAATGCTTATCCCAAAATTAACTGCGCGATCGCGGCTCCGATGGCTATTGTTTCGCGACAATCGCGCTGGAGGGAATAATGTTGAACCTCTCCCATCAATTCAAAGAATCTGATGGGAGATTCTCGCGTCATCAGGTGGCTCTAGATAAGACCTCAGCCTCATCCC
>JAHEOB010000154.1 GCA_018610095.1 Halothece sp. MAG | reverse complement strand
GTAATAGAAATGGAAGTATTCTAATTCGTTATTGGTAAATTGTTTTTTTATTCTACCCCTCTGTTTTTCTTCCCTTAGAAACTCTCTCTCAATGAATCATGATGCTACAACCAAACTTAGCAAGCCCTCCAATTATCTTGGATTGAACAATGTAGGGTTCACTTACTGCTACCAATGCCTGCAGCCACTAAAGCATCACGGGTAATGGGTTGTTGATTACGACAACACTCAGCTAACTCCCCATCCACTACGACTGCAGGAACACGATGAATGCCATACCGTTGGGCTTTATCTCGACATTCATTGGTGGCACACCCTTCTCGCAAATCCCAAACTTTCACCTCACAATGATCACAGGCTACACTGTTAACGAGTTTGACCGCTTCATCACATAAGGGGCAGCCTGCTGTAAAGACTTCCACTAACCGTTGACTCATGAAATTCTCCTTTTACTAACGCTACTTTAAGCGTAATCCTTAAAGTCCACTTGAAGGTCAATAAGGATAAAGTAATACTATAAGTATTTTAATATTGATTAGTTTTGTTTATTACTATAGATTCTCTAGTTAACTGGAGAGTTTAAACTAGAATTGAAAAAGCGAGTTAAGCAATTGTCGCCAATCAGGAGTTTAAATATGCCTAAAAAAGGCACGCCATTGATGACGACGAGTCTGGGAAGTATTTTATATCATTCACCGATTTTGGCTCACGCGGGGCATGATCATAATCGTGAAGAAACTGAAACGCAACAGGATCAATCGAATGAAACTAATGGCGAATCAGACTCAACGATGCAGGAAACCAATGAAACAGAAACGACTACTGAAACTGTAGAAGAACCCTCACTTAATCAAACAGAAAGCGTTACCATTAGTCAAATTCCTGCTGTTGGGGAAACGATTTTTATTTTAATAATTGCTACCCCTTTGATCTTATATAGCCTAAAAAAGCAATTCCTTAATAATTAATATGGCATTCAATCATCGTCGTTTGCGACAAATTCATCGCTGGCTAGCACCAATAATGGTGTTGCCGTTAACCCTTACTTTGATTACAGGTTCTTTATTTCAAATAGCAACGTTAACAGGAGAAACGCAACAATTTCTTTGGTTATTAGATTTACATACAGGAAAATTTGGAGCAATTAATTTAAGATTCATTTATCCTTTTCTCAATGCATTTGGAGTATTAACTTTAGTGGTTAGCGGTATCATGATGTGGTTACAACTTCGTCCTAAAAAAAATCGCTAAAATAAAATTATCAATCAATTAAAGGAGTTTGGTATGATGTTAAATCGAAAATGGCTGGTCTCGCTAAGTGCGATTGTTATTACGGGTGGCGTGGGTGCTGGAATCTATGCCAATTTGAATGCTTCTGGGGCAGATAGTTTGAATTCACAAGAGTTGGAAATTACAGCTTATCGTAGTCCGAATTGTGGTTGTTGCGTTGGTTGGCTCGATCATTTAGAAGAAGCAGGCTTTCAGGTTACTGATCAGGTAACGGAAAATATACAAACTGTTAAAGGTGAACACAATGTTCCTAGAGATTTAAGTGCCTGTCATACGGCAGTGATTGGTGATTATGTTGTCGAAGGGCATATTCCAGCATCGGATATTAAGCGTTTACTCGTAGAACAACCTGATGTGGATGGGATTGCAGTGCCAGGAATGCCAATTGGTTCCCCTGGAATGGAGTCTGGAGATATTCAAGAACCCTATAATGTCTATACCTTTACCGAAAATGGCAATACAGAGATTTATCAACAATATGAGGGTTAAGATAGAGGGAACTTGAAATGTCAACAACGGTTGCCAACTTAGTGAAAATTGGTGAATTAAGTCAAGCGAGTGGTTTATCTGTGAAAACGATTCGCTATTATGAAGATTTAGGCTTAATTCATGCAGCCAAACGATCGCGCGGTGGGTTCCGTTTATTTGAAGAAAAAATGACCCTGATTCGCTTGCAATTTATCAAACAGGCGCAAAGTTTAGGGATGAGTTTAAGCGAAATTAAAGCGTTTTTACAAGTGCGCGATCGCGGCGAATTACCCTGTCATGAGGTCAAAGCGAAATTAGAAGATCAAGTTAATGAAATTGAGAGACAGATCCAAGCCTTAAAACATCTGCAAAAGCAAATTCAAACACTATTAGAAGGGGCAGATCCCATTCTGGATACCCCACCTGATGATCGCATTTGCCCCATTATTCAGAGTAATCATGATGGTTAATCAGTGATCAAATTAAAGTGAAATCCTTTCAATTTAAAAAAAACGATGATTTCCCCATTGAGATTAATCATCGCTAATCAAGGTAGATTCTCCCCCTGACTGGAGAGTTTATGCTAGAAATGTCAACTGCTAGAACGAGAATATGCAACGCAGACAGTTTTTAATTCTGAGTGCCAGTAGTCTGGGAGGGGTTTTACTTGCCCAGTGTGGCACCCCTAAAGAATCAAGCTCCAATTCTTCTTCAAATGCCACGCCAGTCTTAAAAAGTGAAAATGGGCTGCTAGAAGTGGATCTCAATCTTGATTCGGGCACATTTTCTTTTGATGGGCAGCAGGGAAATTTACTCAGTTATAATCAACAAATTCCGGGTCCCCGTTTGGAAGCCTCGCCAGGGGATACCGTTCGTATTCGTGCAACGAATTTTTTATCAGAATCCACTAATCTTCATTATCACGGGTTGCATATTTCTCCTCAAGAGCCAGCCGATCATATCTTTTTAGAACTATCTCCAGGAGAAACTTATACTTATGAGTTTACGATTCCTGAGAATCACCATAGCATGACTGCTTATTATCATCCCCATTTCCATGGGTTAGTTGCAGATCAAGTGTTTGCAGGATTAGGGGGCATTTTTGTGGTGCGAGGGGCGTTAGATGAAATTCCAGAAGTCAAAGCTGCCCAAGAAGAATTTATTTTTCTCAAAGATTTTGATCTTACAGGAAACTCCCGAAATAGACATTCTCGAATGATGGGGCGAGAAGGTTCAACGTTGACGGTGAATGGGGAAGTCAATCCCTCCTTTTCGATTCCATCTGGGGGATTATTACGGTTACGGATGGTGAATGCCTCCAATGCTCGTTTCTATCGGTTAAAGTTAGAAAATCATCCCTTTTATCTCATTGCAACAGATGCTGGGGCAATTGCTTCGGTTAGAGAGTTATCAGAATTATTACTATCGCCAGGAGAACGGGCGGAAGTGTTAATCAAAGGTGATGCGGAATCAGGAGAGTATCGATTACTTAATTTGCCCTATCAGCGCGGAGGAATGGGAATGATGGGCAATGGAATGATGGGTCGAGGTATGATGGGAGGAGAAGATGATTCCCCGCAAACGCTGGCTACCTTAACCTATTCGGGAGAAGTGGAATCCCAACCGTTACCGGAAAATTTGATTCCAGTGGAGGAGTTACCCGAACCAGAAACCGTGCGAGAATTAACCCTTAATCATGGGATGTTCCCAGGGCGGGGAATGCAGTTTTTAATTAATGGACAAGCCTTTGATCCGCAACGAGTGGATACCCGCGTTACCGTTGGCACGGTTGAAGATTGGGAAATTCGCAATACCGGAACCATGGATCATCCCTTTCATTTGCATACGAATCCGTTTCAGGTGATTCGTCGTAATGGCGAGGCAGTTTCTAATCGTGAGTGGAAAGATACGGTGCTGGTTCCGCAAGGAGAAACGGTACGCATTCGTATTCCCTTTCGCCAATTTCGAGGAAAAACGGTTTATCACTGTCATGTCTTAGATCATGAGGATTTAGGAATGATGGGAAATATTGTCATGCAGTAAGCAAAGGAGTTAATCATGACAACCAGTAAATTAGAACCTCAAACCACAACCCTCAAACTGGAAGGGATGAGTTGCGCAGGTTGTGCTACGGCAATTGAAAAAGCGATTAATGGGGTGTCTGGTGTTGAAACCTGTCAAGTGAATTTTGGAGCTGAACAAGCGACGGTTGCGTTTAATCCGGAACAAACCAGTGTGGAAACCATCCAACAAGCAGTGGAAGATGCGGGCTATGGGGCTTCAGTTTATTCTCAATACGACTGGTTGCAGGGAACTCAAGATGAGGAAACAGCAAAACGAGATGCCCAATTTCGAGACTTAAAGCGTAAAACCATTGTCGGGGGGATTATTTCGATTATTCTATTAGTGGGTGGTTTACCCATGATGACAGGGTTAGAGATGCCCTTTATTCCCGATTTCCTTCATAATTTCTGGTTCCAGTTAGCGTTAGCAACGCCTGTGCAGTTTTGGTGTGGGGCTTCCTTCTATCGCAATAGTTGGAAAACGTTTAAACATCGGGCAGCCACAATGGATACTTTAATTGCATTGGGAACTAGTGCTGCCTATTTTTATTCCCTATTTGTCACTTTATTCCCTAATGTCTTAGAACAGCAAGGGATTACCCCGCAAGTTTATTATGAAACGGCTGCGGTAATTATTACCATGATCCTGTTAGGGAACTTCTTTGAATTGCGTGCCCGTGGCCAAACCTCGGAAGCCATCCGCAAATTAATGGGCTTGCAAGCCCGTTCTGCCCGTGTCATTCGCGATGGAGAAACCCAAGATATTCCCATTGAAGCAGTACAAATAGGCGATATTGTTATGGTGCGCCCGGGAGAGAAAATTCCTGTGGATGGGGAAGTGATTGAGGGCCGTTCTACGGTTGATGAAAGCATGGTAACCGGGGAAAGTATCCCTGTTGAAAAACAGCCTGGGGATGAAGTTGTCGGGGCAACCATCAATAAAACGGGTAGTTTTCAGTTTCGGGCAACTCGGATTGTTGAACCTCTCCCATCAATTCAAAGAATCTGATGGGAGATTCTCGCGTCATCAGGTGGTTCTAGACAAGACTTCAGCCTCATCCCCGAAACCATTGCCCTCAG
>JAHEOB010000153.1 GCA_018610095.1 Halothece sp. MAG | reverse complement strand
TTATTTAACTTTTGTTGCCACATATCTAAAAAAGTTGTTTTACCCGTCCCCCAAGCACCATCAATGCTCAAAACAAAAGAACGCTCAAAACTAGATATAAGTTGAGTTAATGGAGGTTCTATTTTATATCTTTCCAACTGGTCATACTGAAAAGGCTGCTTTGGAGGAATTTCAATGTCTGCTGATGTGTTCATATATTTTTGCCTCTGATAAAACTAATGCTCACAAAACTATAAATATAACATAAATATAACAGGGATTATCTGTTCCCTAACTCAAATCTTCATTTAAAGTTGCGTTTATTTCAATATCGTAATAATGATAGATTATGGTTGAAATGGCGTATAGTTACCCCTAAATTCTTGATAATGATTCTGGTATTGGTTTCCATCATCTTGATATCGGGACTTTTGCAGATCAGCTTTCTGAAATCACTTCCAATCCCCTCAATTCAGGTAATTAAGGTTGAAAGGGAAAACTTAGAGCAAATGATGTCGTTATTGATATTAAATGTAAAGGATTGTACTAGTTATAATAGAGAACACTTCCAACGAAATTGAAAATGCTATCGTATATGGAATTGTACAATCTTTTCACTGTCATTGGTTTAGCAGCAGGAAGTTTAACGACAATTGCGTTTTTACCACAAGTTATTAAAACGTGGCGTTCTAAATCAGCCAAGGATATTTCCCTAGGAATGTTTTCCACGTTTTGCACGGGCGTTTTTCTATGGATTATTTATGGTTTAACTGTTGGAGATTTACCAATTTTAATCACCAATGTCGTGACATTTGTTTTGGCATTTACTATTTTAGTTTTTAAGTTTAAATATGGTTGATCAAAAGATATTTTCTAAATACGTGGTTAGTGTCAATTCATAGCCTTGATAAGAAATGGGATAATTCAATTGGATGGAAGTTGATAATGTATCTTCCTTGGTTGTTGGAACTGTCAACGATCGCGCCTTAACTAAGGCTAAATCAAATCGACAATTGGTATCAGCCCAACGGGGAGACATGGCTAAAAACAGTTTAGCAGTGCGAAATAATTTCTGTTGTTTTTGCGGGGTAATCGCTAACAAGCCATCCTCATCCCAATTATGGGCTTGACGGGTTTTCACCTCCACAAATGTTAATTGAGTCTCCATGGTAGCGGGATAATAGGCGACTAAATCGAGTTCTCCCCAACGACATCGCCATCGAGAGGCAATAATCTGCCACCCCTGGGTTTGTAACCATTTTGCCGTCACTTGTTCTCCCAACTCCCCCAGATTTGGATGCCCCATATCAATCTAAGTAACTGTCGAAGACTGCAACGCCATCTCCATTAACTGCTGGTGGCTACTTCTAACCGGTTCATCATCTGCTGGCTGTCGTTGAATATAATGCCCTTGCGGTTGTAATTCCCAAGCCTGTCGATTATCCGCTAGCATAATCTCTAGAATTTGCTTTAATTCCTTAAAAATTTGGGGCTCTTCTACTGGTACAACTGCCTCGATTCGCCGATCAAGATTGCGTTGCATCCAATCGGCACTTCCCATATAGATTTCTTCTTCGCCATTGTTGTAAAAATAAAAAATACGGGAATGTTCTAAGAAACGCCCAATGATACTAATGACACGAATATTATCACTGACGCCTTCAATACCGGGGCGTAAACAGCAAATGCCACGAACAATTAAATCAATTTGTACCCCTGCTTGGGAGGCTTCATAAAGACTGCGGATAATGGCAGGATCAACTAAGGCATTGATTTTAGCCATGATATGGGCTTTTTCTCCTTTTTTGGCGCGATCGCGCTCTCTTTGAATTAACACAATCATGCGATCGCGCAAACTAACGGGGGCAACTAACAATTTCCGATACGATCGTTGACGAGAATGCCCGGTGAGAAAATTAAATAAATCCGTTAAATCCGCCCCCAACTCTTCCCGAGAACTAAATAATCCTAAATCAGTATAAAGACTAGCGGTTTTGGGATTATAATTGCCAGTACCAATATGAACGTAACGATGGATTTTGTCTTCTTCTTGACGCACCACTAATGCGGTTTTGGTGTGAGTTTTTAATCCCACTAATCCATAAACGACATGAACTCCTGATTTTTCTAATTTTCTAGCCCACAGGATATTATTTTCCTCATCAAATCGAGCTTTTAATTCCACTAATACCGCAACTTGCTTGCCATTTTCTGCTGCATTAATCAGGGCATTCACAATCGGGGAATCCCCTGATGTTCGATAAAGCGTCATTTTAATCGCTAACACTTTAGGATCAAAAGCAGCTAATTCAATAAACTGTTGTACTGTTGCACTAAAAGAATGATAGGGATGATGAACTAATAAATCCGATTTCTTAATTTCGGCAAAAAAACTTTCACTTTTCTCTTCAACAGAAAGTTGGTTTTCGGTATTGTCATGTTCACGGTATCGCTGGAAGGGTGGGGGAACAATCGGTTGCCATTTAGAATCTTTTAACTCGGGCAGGGGTAAATTCATAAAGTACATTAAATCCCCTAGTGAGAGTAATCCATTGATGTTATAAACATCTTGTTCGTCTAGCTTTAACTCCCGCATCAACATACTTTTAATCTCATGGGAGGCATTTTGATCAATTTCCATGCGAACCGCTGATCCCCCCATGCGACGTTTGCGAAGTTCTTTCTGAATAGCAAGGAGTAAATCATCTGCTTCATCTTCTTCGACTGCCAGATCAGCGTTGCGGGTAATCCGAAACGGATAGCACTCCTGAATCGTCATCCCTGGGAACAGGGCTTCTAAGTTATGAGAAATGACTTGTTCAAGGGGAACACCAGTCCAAATGGCGGGTTTCCCTTTTTCATCATAAAAGCCTAACTCTTTGGGCAATTGTACAAAGCGCGGCAGCACTTTCGGTACTTTCACGCGGGCAAAGCGTTCATTATCCGTATCAGGTTCTCGCACCACCACGGCTAAATTTAAACTGAGATTGGAAATGTAGGGAAAGGGATGCCCAGGATCAACGGCAAGGGGCGTCAACACCGGAAAGACATGATCTTCATAAAAGTTCTGTAGATACGTCCGTTGTTCCACGTTTAAATCAAAGTAATCTAGTAGATAAATATTCTCTTGTGCTAGTAATCCTCGCAATACCTGTTCAAAATGTTCATTTTGTTTCTCAATCATGGGGCGTAACCGTTGGCTAATATCCACTAACTGTTGCCAAGGATCACGCCCGTCGGGAGTTAATTTACTAACATTCGCTTCCACTTGTTGCTTTAACCCCGCAACTCGCACCATAAAAAATTCATCTAAATTGCTACTAAAAATAGCCAAGAATTTGAGGCGTTCTAATAGCGGGGTGCGGGAATCTAAGGCTTCATGAAGCACACGGTCATTAAATTCTAACCAACTCAGTTCCCGATTAAAATAATATTCCGAATCAGTAAGGTCAATATTAGTTTTTCGTTTTTTCGTTTCGGTTTTTGCCATAGTAATCGTTGTTTATTTTACTGCTTTAAAAGGAATTTTAATTTGTTAGATAATCTTTTTTTTGAGGAGTTTAAAATCAGGATAAAAGGGGAATTTAAAAGAATAATTATAATCCCGATTATCCTCTGTTATCGCTCAAGCAGGCAAGTTAATACTTAGTCTCTTCATGGGCGCAGCTTAATTCATTAATCACAGGAAAAAATGACAGCGCAATCTCTGATTGTCTTTGATTCTAATACAAATAATGGGATGGTGTTGTGTTTAAGATAACGATTTAAAGTAATGTTTCTTTAAGCAAGTGTTATTTTCCCCGCTAAAAAATCTTGTAGTTGCCGATTATGATCATGGGCAAGACCACTAAATGGTAGTGTATCTTGAGAAAAGGCTTTCACGTCTAATACCTCGGAATGATCATTGGCTTGGAGAGTTCCGGTTACTTCTGCTGCCACTAAAATACTAATTGAATGTAATCTGGGATCGCGATCGCGCTGTGAATAAACGCCAATTAATCGTGGTGAAGTGACTAACGCTAACCCAGTTTCTTCCCATAATTCTCTTTCCGCAGTTGTTGCAACTTGTTCCCCCCAATCAATGATTCCTCCCGGTAATCCCCACTGCCCACTATCGCCACGACGAATTAATACAATTTCACCATTACTAAGGATGGGAATAATCGTTGCCCCCGTGACAGGATGACGAAACATAATACCGAGAACTGTAAATAAAAAGCGAGAGAGATTCACCATTGGCTTATTTTTTTATAGGAGATGATTTGAAACGGAATATCCTTCTCAAACTTGTTAATTTATCACGCAACCCCCTACTATTATTTTGCTTTTTTCTTTTGTAACCATTCCATGACTCGTTTGCCAAGAGAAACTTGATTGAGGAG
>JAHEOB010000152.1 GCA_018610095.1 Halothece sp. MAG | reverse complement strand
TCATGGCAACGGGGGTTGCTTCACCAGATGCCAAGTCTAAGGGGAAGTTGTGGGCGTTGCGCTCGTGCATTACCTCAAATCCGAGGTTAGCGCGGTTGAGCACGTCTGCCCAAGTGTTGATGACGCGACCTTGGCTATCCAAGATGGACTGGTTGAAGTTGAACCCGTTGAGGTTGAATGCCATGGTGCTGACACCTAAAGCAGTGAACCAGATGCCGATTACTGGCCAAGCAGCGAGGAAGAAGTGCAAGCTACGGCTGTTGTCGAAGCTGGCATATTGGAAAATCAGGCGACCAAAGTAGCCGTGTGCTGCAACAATGTTGTAGGTTTCTTCTTCTTGACCGAACTTGTAGCCGTTGTTTTGGCTTTCATTGTCGGTGGTTTCACGAACTAAGCTAGAAGTTACCAAGCTGCCGTGCATTGCAGAGAATAATGCCCCGCCGAATACACCAGCAACACCGAGCATGTGGAAAGGATGCATCAAGATGTTGTGTTCAGCTTGGAACACGAACATGAAGTTGAAGGTGCCACTGATACCTAAGGGCATACCATCGGAGAAGCTCCCTTGGCCAATGGGATAGATTAAGAATACTGCAGTAGCTGCCGCTACAGGAGCGGAGAACGCTACGCAAATCCAAGGACGCATCCCAAGGCGATAGGAGAGCTCCCACTCACGACCGAGATAGCAGAATACCCCGATGAGGAAGTGGAAGATAATCAGCTGATAGGGGCCACCGTTATAGAGCCACTCATCTAAGCTAGCGGCTTCCCAAATGGGATAGAAGTGCAGCGCAATGGCGTTGGAAGTGGGAACGACTGCCCCAGAGATGATGTTATTGCCGTACATCAGAGAACCAGAAACCGGTTCACGGATGCCGTCAATATCCACTGGGGGAGCTGCGATGAATGCAATGATAAAGCAAGTGGTCGCAGTTAACAGCGTCGGGATCATTAACACGCCGAACCAGCCCACATAGAGGCGGTTTTCGGTGCTAGTGACCCACTGACAAAACCGTTCCCAAAGATTTTGGGTTTGTTGTTGTTGTACTGTGGTTGTCATATTAGCTATGAGTCCATTCAATAATGACTACATTATTAAAATATGGGCTTTATTTAAGCCTTGCTACAAGTATATTGCTTTTATTAGAAAAATGTCAAGTTTTGTAAAATAAAAGTCCCTGAAAACCATAATCGAGTTGTGCGAAACTAGCAATATATAGGGATAAGAGGACTTAATTATTTATGTCGCAACCTAATCATCAAACTAACGCTTCTCAACTGGAAATTGACTTTGCCGTGAGTGCCCTTACAGTTCCGTTCTTAGGGGGCTTAGTGACAGCGCGATCGCTGCTGAAAGGCTTAATTACCCTAGGAGAAGCCAGTGAAGAGGTATTTCGCGGCGATCGCTTACCCATTATTTACCTTGAGCAACAAAATGAGACAAAAATTAAACCATAATGCCTTCAATCAGCCTCGAATTGCAGTATAAGTAAGGGCTATAATACACGGAAAGACCAAGGGCAACCCAATTGATGTTGGAATTAAATTATGACTTCACTGTTGCAAGCCTCCCGCCAAGACAGCCAAAACCTCCATCACTCCAGTCCATTTCTTAACCGACGTATTAAGCTAATTGAACAGTTATGGGAATCCGTCTTAAGAGCAGAATGTGGTCAAGCCTTAGTTGATTTATTGCAACAGTTGCGCTCTATGGGATCACCAGAAGGACAAGCCACGGGCGTCCCCAGTTCCTCCGTTCCGCAATTGATTCAACAACTGCCCCTCAATGATGCTGTTCGAGCTGCTCGTGCCTTTGCCCTTTATTTCCAGTTAATTAATATTGTGGAACAACATTATGAACAACGGGAACAACAACTGAATCGTACTGGGCGTTACCAAAATGATCAATCTCTCCAAGAAAATGGCATTGCCTCCAGCAGCGATCACTCAACCATTACGGCAGTGGAACTTTTAAAAAATAGTTGGCAAGGAAACTCCACCTATCAACAAGCAGGAACCTTTAATTGGCTTTTTCCGTATCTTAAACAACTCAATGTCCCACCGCAACTGATCCAACGATTACTCAATCAACTGGAAATTCGCTTAGTTTTTACCGCCCATCCCACTGAGATTGTTCGACAAACCATTCGCAAAAAACAACGTCGGATGTCGCAAATTTTGCAGCACATTGATCAATGTGAAATGACAGCGCAAAGTCTAGGCTTTCTGGAATCACCAGAAGCTAAAGAATCGACAGAACAATTAAAAGAAGAGATTCGTTTGTGGTGGCGCACGGATGAACTCCATCAATTTAAGCCAGAAGTGTTAGATGAAGTTGATTATGCCCTCCACTATTTCCAAGAAGTCTTATTTGACACCATTCCTCACTTGTCAGCACGTCTCAAACAAGCCTTGGGAGATTCCTTTCAAGGGTTAACTGCCCCCACAAGAAACTTTTGTCGGTTTGGCTCTTGGGTGGGAGCGGATCGCGATGGCAATCCCTCAGTTACAGCGGGAGTGACATGGCAAACTGCTTGTTATCAACGACGATTAGTTTTAGAACGCTATATTGAGTCGGTTAAAAAACTGATTACGTCTTTAAGTTTATCCCTACATTGGAGTGATGTTTTACCCGAATTATTAGACTCTTTAGAACACGATCGGGCTGCTATGCCTGAGATTTATGATCGCTTAGCCATTCGCTATCGACGAGAACCCTATCGCCTCAAATTAGCTTATATTCAGCAACGTTTAGAAAATACCTTGGAGCGCAATCGTTATCTTGCCTCACAAGAACAACTTCCACCAGAAGCAAGGGATTGGAATGCTCAAACCATTTATCGCTCAGGAGAAGAATTTTTAGAAGAACTACGACTCATTGAACGGAATTTGAGCGAAACGGGATTAACTTATCGCGACTTAGAACACCTCATTTGTCAGGTAGAAATTTATGGGTTTCATTTAGCCGAACTGGATATGCGGCAGGAGTCATCCCGTCATTCTGATGCTATTACAGAAATTATTGACTACCTGCAACTTTTCCCAGACTCTTATAACGAACTATCAGAATCACAGCGAGTGGAATGGCTGAGTAAAGAACTACAAACCCGTCGTCCCCTGATTCCTGTAGAACTCCCTTTTTCGGAAAAAACCCAAGAAGTTATCGAAACCTTTCGAGTCTTACGACAACTGCAGCAAGAGTTTGGTCGTCAAATCTGCCAAACTTATATTATCAGCATGAGCCATCATGTTAGTGATATTTTAGAAGTTCTACTTTTAGCCAAGGAAGCGGGGATTTATGATCCCGCCACGGGAAGTTGTAGCCTGCAAGTTGTTCCCCTTTTTGAAACCGTTGATGATCTACAACGGGCTCCTGGGATTATGCAGGAATTATTTGAACTGCCCCTTTATCGGGCTTGTTTAGCAGGGGGATATCACAAACAAAAAGCCAGTGATGAGTATGATTTACAAGAAGTCATGCTCGGTTACTCTGATAGTAATAAAGATTCAGGATTTTTAAGTAGTAATTGGGAAATTCATAAAGCACAGAAATCCCTGCAAACCTTAGCAGAAGGATATGGCGTTTCCCTACGAATTTTTCACGGCCGAGGCGGTTCAGTCGGACGAGGGGGCGGCCCCACCTACGAGGCAATTTTGGCGCAACCCAGTGACACCGTCAACGGTCGAATCAAAATTACCGAACAAGGGGAAGTTCTTGCCTCAAAATATTCCCTACCTGAGTTAGCGTTATATCATTTGGAAACCGCAACAACTGCTGTGATTCAAGCAAGTTTATTAGGCAGTGGGTTTGATGATATTAGCCCTTGGAATGAAATCATGGAGCAATTAGCAGCGCGATCGCGCCAACATTATCAGGCATTAGTCTATCACGATCCTGATTTCCTTGATTTCTTTTTATCGGTTACCCCTATTCAGGAAATTAGCCAACTGCAAATTAGTTCTCGCCCTGCCCGTCGTCAAGGTGGAAAGAAAGATTTAAGTGCATTACGGGCAATTCCTTGGGTGTTTAGTTGGACGCAAACTCGCTTTTTACTGCCAGCATGGTATGGCGTAGGAACCGCATTACAAGATTTCTTATCCAAAGACTCATCAGAACAAATCTCTCAAGACAACTTAAAACTGTTACGTTACTTTTACTTAAAATGGCCCTTTTTCCGCATGGTGATTTCTAAAGTGGAAATGACCCTTGCGAAAGTGGATTTGCAAATTGCCCATCATTACTTAAAAGAGTTAGCTGATCCCCAAGATTACGAGCGGTTTGAACGCATCTTTCAGCAAATTGCCGATGAGTATTATTTAACCTGCGATTTAATTCGGACGATTACTGAACACGAAAAATTACTGGATGGTGATCCCGATTTACAACGGTCTGTGCAATTACGAAATCGTACCATTGTTCCTCTAGGCTTTTTGCAAGTTTCACTTCTCAAGCGTCTCCGTCAATATAGCAACCAAAGTGACTCCGGTGTTATTCATTTCCGTTATAGTAAAGAAGAGTTGTTACAGGGGGCATTATTAACCATTAATGGCATTGCAGCAGGCATGCGTAATACGGGTTAATGATGAGGCTCTAAAATGACCCCAAACTCAACAGATATTCAAGCCATTTTTGACCGCATTGCCCCTGTTTATGACCAATTGAATGATGCTCTAAGTTTCGGGCAACATCGCATTTGGAAGCGGATGGCAGTGAAATGGGCACAACCTAAAAGGGGAGATACCGCCCTCGATTTATGTTGCGGAAGTGGCGATTTAGCTTTTTTATTAGCCAAAGAAGTTGGAAACACAGGAACGGTTATTGGGGCTGACTTTTCCCAGGAACAATTAGCGATCGCGCAGGCACGACAACAGCAAAAGGGGTTAGGAATCACCATGGAATGGCTTGAAGCAGATGCCCTGAATCTTCCCTTTGATCACAATCATTTTGACTGTGCCACCATGGGATATGGTTTACGCAATGTAACCGATTTTCGCCGTTGCTTAACAGAACTGTATCGCGTCTTAAAACCGGGGGCTAATGCTGCCATTCTGGATTTCCATCGTCCCTACAATGAGTGGATGCAGCAGTTTCAACGTTGGTACTTAGAGCAATTGGTGGTTCCTACAGCAGAACGCTTGGGATTTCGGGATGATTATGCTTACATTGCCCCCAGCTTAGATCAATTTCCCCAAGGACGGGAACAGATAGAACTGGCAAAAACCATGGGATTTACAAACGTGAAACATTACGCGATCGCGCTAGAAATGATGGGGGTTTTAGTGATTACAAAACCTGCCTAAAATAGAAAAAGTGTAGTGTTAGCAATTAAATTGATTAACTTTGAACTTCTCTGACGTGGGCTTAATTATTGTACCACCTGTAGCAGGGGGACTCATCGGTTATTTCACCAATGAAATTGCCATTAAAATGCTATTTCGCCCTTATAATCCCCTTTATATTGGGCAACGTCGTGTTCCTTTTACCCCTGGCTTAATTCCCCGTAATCAAGCGAATCTTGCCCAACGAGTTGCCGATACCATTATGGGGTCACTGTTAACCCCTGAAGAATTACAAAAAATTGCCCGTCGCTTATTGGAAAGAGAACGAGTCAAGGCAGCGATTTCTTGGTTACTGAAATCTTCTATCAACCAAATTGGGGAAAGTAAAGAAGAAAGAAGTGCGCAAGTTTTAGGCAGTATTCTTCGGGATTTATTTAGTGAATCCTTACCTCGTCTGATTAAAGTGTTATCCCGACGAGAAGACTTTTTAGAAGAGCAAATTAACCAAATTTTTGATCAAGTTTTAATTGATTTTCAGTTTAGTGATGCCCAAGCCAAACAACTCTCTGACTGGGTTGTTGATGTGGTTCTTCCACCGAACCGCATTCGACAAATTATAATTGATTTACTCACCGATCGCAATATTCAAATTATTGATGAAACCTTCCGTGAAAAATCCAGTGGTACTTATTGGTTAGTGGCTAATTTATTTGGTTTACGAAATACGCTCAATCGACTACGGGCGTTTTGTTTAGATGAAAAAGAAACTGCCAATGCTAGAATCCAAGAATTAGTAGTTACCCTGGAGTTTCGTAGTCGTCTTCGGAACTGGTTACAAAGTTTATCTTTGCAAAATTTACCGGTTTCTACCGTTCGCCAATTACGGGCAACCACTCGTGAATCGATCCAAAGTTACTTACAACAAAGGGGATCTGATTTATTCCAATCTTTAGGAAATTCCATTGATTGGGATGAAGTTGCTGTACTGATTATTAAACGCCTACAATCATCTGAATCAGTGGATCAATCGTTAGATGTTATTAGTGAAGAATTATCGTTAATTTTAGAACGATATTTAGAAGAAGAATTAGAACAAATTATTACCAAAGTGATTCCCATTTTATCCATTGATGATGTCATTATTAATCGCGTTAATGCCACTTCCCCTGAAGAATTAGAAACCAATGTGAATGCCATTGTCAAAAATGAATTACAAGCAATTGTTAATTTAGGTGGCATTCTGGGATTTTTAGTGGGAACCTTTCAAGCCGTTTACTTCTATTTCACCTGAGAATAAACGACCTAAAAATTCCCCCAAAAAGGGGGAATCCACATCATTAGGTTTCAGATTGCTCTTGTTCTAACTCCAAACCAAACACATCTGCGATCGCTTTTTCCACTTTATAACCGGAATCCACTGATTCTAAGGGATCTTTCCGTAAGCGATGACGGAGACACAATGGCATCACTCGACGAACATCCTCCACGGTTACTTCCGTGCGCCCTTCTAAGGCAGCCAACGCTGTAGCAGCCCGATTGGTGACAATATCACCGCGTAAACCATCCACATCCAGTTCTCCACAGACTTGTGAAACCTTAACCCGTAGATCATACTCCATTTGCACTTGGGGTAATAACTCCTGGGCTTTCACAATTTGTTGCTGTAATTCCGTTTGCTGCTGTTGATACTGTTGGCTAAATTCTTGCGGGGCTTGATCAAACTGCGATCGCTGCTCCACAATTTTGACTCGTAATTCAGGATCGCGCACGGTTCGGACTTCTACATTCATGCCAAACCGATCCAATAGTTGGGGACGGAGTTCTCCTTCTTCGGGATTGCCCGAACCTACTAACACAAACCGTGCTGGGTGACGAACCGAGATACCTTCCCGTTCCACCGTATTCCAACCGCTTGCTGCAGAATCTAATAAGACATCGACCAAGTGATCATCTAATAGATTTACCTCATCCACATACAACAAGCCACGGTTGGCTTTAGCCAGTAATCCCGGTTCAAAGGCTTTCACCCCTTCAGACAAGGCTTTTTCAATATCAATGGTGCCACAAACTCGATCTTCAGTTGCCCCCAAGGGCAGATCAATCATGGGAACTTTTTGCTTAGTTGTCGTGAGAGGCTGTTGTTGTTCCCATTGTTCTCGAATCTCTTCACTCATTAAATCAGGATCATGGGGGTGACTATTAAAGGGATCCCCCGCTACCACCTCAATTTCAGGAAGTAAATCGGCAAGTGCACGAATCGTAGTGGATTTCCCTGTACCGCGATCGCCCATGATCATGACCCCACCAATTTTGGGATCAATGACATTGAGCAATAAGGCCAATTTCATATCATCTTGACCAATAATTGCGGTAAATGGAAACACAACGCGACGGCGTGTAGTCTCAGTTGCAGGCGTTTCTGCAGTAACAGTCATATTTGAAAAAAGATTATTATTGAATGGTATCGCAAAGCTACTAACCTTCTACTCTAGCGCAATAAGGGGCAAATCATAATAGGTATCCTAGGTCTGAAAGGGATTGATTGATCATTGCAGTAACATTATGTTCAACTCATTGATGGCAGATTGTTCAATAATCAGTTATATTCATCAATCAATATGATGGGCAATGTGTGGTGTGAACTAAGCTAAAAGGTATATAATGACTGCGCCAAGCCAACGAAGTTCTGTCAAACGATTAGGAGGGGCAATTCGAGGTGGTGTGAAACCATTGATTCCTCAGAAAAGGGGCAAAAATCTGGCCATTGCGACTCAACATCAAGATGGTTTTAAACGGTTATTTGATATTGGGTTTTCCCTAACAATGTTAGTGCTTGGTTCTCCCCTTTATTTATTATTAGCAGTGTTAATTAAACTTAGTTCTCCAGGACCAGTGTTCTTTATTCAGGAACGAGTGGGGAAAAATTATCGACCCTTTGGCTGTATTAAATTTAGAACCATGGTGAACAATGCTGATGAATTGATGGAGCGTTTAATGGTCGAGAATCCGGAATTACAGCAAGAATATGAAGAAAATTTTAAATTAAAAAATGATCCCCGAATAACAACCGTTGGGAAATTTCTCCGTTATACTAGCCTCGATGAGTTTCCGCAATTTTGGAATGTTCTAAAAGGAGACATGAGTGTGGTGGGACCGCGACCGCTTGTTCCCGAAGAGTTACATAAATATGGTCGCCATATTGATAAAATCTTAACCATCCGACCAGGGATTACAGGATTGTGGCAAGTATCGGGACGTAATCAAATTCCTTATGAAAAACGGATTAGTATCGATGTTTATTATGTCAATTTTCGCAACTGGGTTCTCGATTTATGGGTTATCATCAAAACGATTGGGGTAATCCTGTTTCCCCATAAAAATGGAGGGTATTAAGTTATCCTTTAGAAATTATTGGTTTGGGCACCTCTTCACGTAACAAGGAATTAGGAATAATGGAAAAGCGATGACAGAGAAAAAAGTTGCTTTAATTACAGGAATCACAGGTCAAGATGGTTCTTATTTGAGTGAATTTTTGTTGGAGAAAGGATATGAAGTTCATGGCATTATTCGCCGAACATCTACCTTTAATACGGATCGCATTGATCATGTTTATGTTGATCCTCACAATGAAGATGCCAATTTATTTCTCCATTATGGGGATTTAACCGATGGAACGACCTTGCGTCGCTTATTAGAACGAATTAAACCTGTGGAGATTTATAATTTAGGGGCACAATCTCATGTGCGGGTCAGTTTTGATTCCCCAGAATATACCGTCGATACGGTTGCTATGGGAACATTGCGATTGCTAGAGGCAATTCGGGACTACCAATATCGCACTGGCATCCAAGTGAGATTTTATCAGGCCGGTTCTTCGGAAATGTTTGGGAAAGTGCAAGAAATTCCCCAAAAAGAAACCACTCCTTTTTATCCCCGTAGCCCCTATGCTTGTGCCAAGGTGTATTCCCATTGGCAAACCATTAATTATCGGGAATCCTATGATTTATTTGCCTGTAACGGCATTTTGTTTAATCATGAGTCCCCTCGACGGGGAGAAACCTTTGTCACCCGAAAGATTACTCGCGCGATCGCGCGCATTATTGCCGGGCAACAAAATTGTCTCTACCTTGGCAACTTAGACGCGAAACGCGATTGGGGCTATGCCAAAGATTATGTCAAAGCAATGTGGTTGATGCTGCAACAAGATCAGCCAGATGATTATTTAATTGCTACCGGAGAAACCCATTCCGTTCGCGAATTTCTGGAACGTGCCTTTGGCTATGTCAACTTGAACTGGGAAGATTATGTTCGCTTTGATGAAAGGTATTTACGCCCCACAGAAGTGGAATTACTCATCGGTGATCCTACTAAAAGTAAACAACAATTAGGTTGGGAACCGTCTGTTACCTTTGAAGAATTAGTCATGCTAATGGTGGATGCCGATTTAAAAGCCCTTGGGATTAATCCTCCTGAAAAACAAGGGCAAAAATCGGTCAAAGACAATGCCTATATTCGTCAATCCATGTCCTATTAAAAATGATTGATCAACGTATTTTGATGGAGGATGATTTAGATTAATGTTGGAATTACAAAATAAACGGATTGTTGTTACCGGTGGTGCTGGTTTTCTGGGTCGTCAAGTAATCGAGCAACTAGTGGCTGCTGGGGCACAACGGGATAAAATTACAGTGCCGCGATCGCGCGATTGTGATTTACGAAACTTTCAAAACTGTCAGCAAATTTCAGACCAACAAGATATCATTATCCATTTGGCAGCCCATGTCGGAGGCATTGGTTTAAACCGAGAAAAACCGGGGGAATTATTTTATGACAACTTGATGATGGGGACGCAATTAATCCATGCTGCTTACCAAGGTGGCGTGGAAAAATTTGTTTGTGTGGGAACGATTTGCGCCTATCCCAAATTTACGCCCGTTCCTTTTCATGAAGATGAATTATGGAATGGCTATCCCGAAGAAACCAATGCCCCTTATGGCATTGCTAAAAAAGCACTACTGGTGCAACTGGATTCCTATCGACAACAGTATGGCTTCAACGGCATTTATCTACTACCGGTTAATCTCTATGGCCCAGAAGATAACTTTGATCCCGAAAGCTCTCACGTCATTCCTGCTATCATTCGTAAAGTTCACCAAGCACAACAAAAAGGCGAGAAAACTTTACCTGTTTGGGGCGATGGCAGTCCCACCCGTGAATTTCTCTATAGTACCGATGCTGCCCAAGGAATTGTGACAGCAACGCAAATTTATAATGATCCTGATCCCGTTAATTTAGGCACCAACCAAGAAATTTCCATCAAAGAACTGGTAGAACTTATTTGTGAACTGATGGCATTTGATGGAGAAATTATTTGGGAAACCGATAAACCCAATGGGCAACCTCGCCGCTGCCTTGACACCACCCGAGCGAAAGAACGCTTAGGATTTACAGCAAAAACCCCATTTCGAGAAGGTTTAAAAAATACCATTGACTGGTATCGAGAGCATGCTAAATAACGAATCAACGAAATTAATGCCATTCCACCCTACTGTTATTGTATGGTGAAGGAATTAGAAACAAAATTTTAAATTTGTACACTTAGCAAAACGAAAGCTAAACGCAAGTAAGCATGATTGTTGATCAAGCAAGTGTGGGTATAGCAATTACCAAATTGATGCCATTCCCTTTATTAGCAGCCGCAGAGGAAGGATCGAGCCAAGACAATGGACCCATTATTCTAGCCAGTGTCTTATTAAGCCTCGTCGCCATCTACATTGCTAGTAAAGTGGGTGGCGAACTTTGTTCTCGCATTAATTTACCACCGGTATTAGGAGAATTAGTGGGTGGTGTGGTGATTGGCGTTTCTGTTTTAGGAGTATTAGTGTTTCCTGAAGCAGGAGCAACGGCTGAAGATTCCCTCATCATTACCTTTATTGAACAAACCACTGATCTTGACCCCAACTCAGCAGAAGCCGTCTTTGAAGCCCAAACCGAAGTTATCACCGTACTATCAGAAATCGGGGTGATTATTTTATTATTTGAAATTGGTTTGGAATCTGACCTCAAAGAACTGTTACAAGTGGGCCCCCAAGCAGCCGCCGTTGCTATTACTGGCGTGATTGCTCCCTTTGTCGCTGGTACAGGCGGATTATATTACGGATTTGGTGTGCCTGCCGTTCCAGCCATCTTTGCTGGGGCAGCCTTAACGGCAACCAGTATTGGCATTACTGCCAAAGTTTTAGCGGAATTAGGACGTTTAAACTCGAAAGAAGGACAAATTATTATCGGGGCAGCGGTTATTGATGATGTCTTAGGAATTATTATCCTAGCGGTTGTGGCAAGTTTAATAAAAACTGGCAATATTGAAATCACTAATATCCTTTATCTGGTGATTAGTGCTGCTGCTTTTTTAGTCGGAACCATTTTACTGGGACGGTTGATTACTCCCTATTTGGTGGGAATGGTCAATGCCATGAGAACCCGAGGTGAGTTGTTAGTAACTGGTCTAGTGTTTGCATTTGCTCTAGCCTATATTGCAACAGTAATTGAACTAGAAGCGATTTTAGGGGCATTTGCTGCTGGTTTAGTTCTTGGCGAAACCGAAAAACGGAAAGAGTTAGAAGAACAAGTGGTTTCAGTCGCGGATGTTTTAGTTCCAGTTTTCTTTGTTTGTGTTGGTGCAAGAACCGATTTAGGCGTTTTAAACCCAGCCGTTCCCAGTAATCGGGAAGGATTAATTTTAGCAGCGTTTCTGATTCTGGTGGCTATCATCGGTAAAGGAATTGCAGGATATACGATTATTGGTCGTGGTGATCTCAATAAACTAGCAATTGGCATTGGTATGGTTCCGCGGGGTGAAGTGGGCTTAGTTTTTGCAGGTGTCGGTTCCGCAAGTGGCGCTCTCTCACCTTCAACGGAAGCAGCGATTATTGTGATGGTGATTATAACCACCTTTTTAGCACCTCCCTTTCTTAGGTTATTGTTTCCAGAAGCACCTGAAACGGAAACCGAAACATCCAAACAAGAAGGAACATAATTACAGCAAAATTGTCCCAATTGGGATAAACTGATTGTTTAATTGTTATAGCTACCTCGTTTAAGGATATATCGTGTACTTGTTTTTGAGGAGTAAACGTGGTGAAATTACACTGGCTCTTAATCGGTTCTTTGGTTGCAACAGGGGTTTGGGCAGCACCTGCTCAAGCAGGGAAAAGGCTAACGTTTTGGGAATTTGATGACCAGCAAAGGCAATTAAAATTTCAAACTAAAGACCCCGTTCAACCAAGAGCCCAATTGGTGTCCAACCCCACTCGGGTAGTGATTGACTTACCGAAAACCACCCTGATTGATCCCGAACAAAGCCAAATGGTAGGAGGGTTCGTTAAAGAAGTTCGAGTGGCTCAATTTGATGAAGAAACCACTCGCTTAGTGGTGGAACTGCAAGAAGGCTATACCCTTGATCCCGATAAAATTGAAATCCGAGGAGAAACCCCTACTAAGTGGTCTCTACAGTTGCCATCACCCGAACCTAAAGGGAAACAAGAAACAACTCAACTGACTCAAAATCAGCAGTTCAAGGAAATAACGGATAATCCCAATTTCCGAGTGACTAGCAGTGGCTTTCTATTGCAGTTAGAGCAATCTCCTTCTAAAGATATTAAAGTCAAGCGTAGTGAGAATCAAAAAGAAATTAGGGTTCAACTACCAGGGGCAACTTTCGCCTCGGAACTGCCATCAGTATTGCCCATTGCAAATTATGGCATTAGCTATGCTGAGTTTAGACAGGGAGGTGCAAATTCTCCAGCAGAAGTCCATTTTCATGTCAATGAAAACAGTCCTGATTGGCGAGCCATTGTCACTGGAAATCAACAAATGCTGGTTTTAATGCCAAAAGGAGGGATGCAGGCGCTTAAAGGGATTCCTACTCCTCCTTTGCCCAGTTCTTTAGCGGAAGTGTCGTCATCTTCTCAGGGTTCCCAGCAGCAACAAGCCCGAGCAACAGTGGAAGCGATTGATTTAGTCGATAATCAATTGCTCGTCCGTGCCAATCGCCGTTTGAAGGGGACGGGAAATTGGAACCAAAAAAGTGGCGTTTATGAACTGGAAATTCCCAATGCGAAATTAGCTGAGCCTGTAGATGGCCCTGAGTTAACCCGTGATAGCCCAGTTTCTCAAATTCGCCTAGTACAATCCGATGAAGACACAGTTTTAGTGCAAGTGCAATCCGCCCCTCGAGTAAAAATTAGTGAGCAAGTCAATCAACCCAGTGCAACAAGCTTAGCACTGCATCTGAAACAAAGTGGTCGTTCTAGCCGTCAGTCAAGGCAATCACGGAATCTTAATGTTCCCCAAGCACAACAACGACTATCTCGCCGTTCTAAGCAAGAAGAACCTTTAATCGTTATTGCTCCCGGTCATGGCGGAAAAGACCCTGGAGCGATAGGCAGGAGAAATTTACAAGAAAAAGATGTGGTTCTATCAATTTCCCTTGCTGTTCGCGATATTCTTCAACAACATGGGGTCAGTGTTAAAAGCTTACGGCAAGGCGACCGCTTTATTAGCTTATCAGGACGAGCTCAAATGGCTAATCGCATGGATGCCGATTTCTTTGTTAGTATTCATGCCAATGCTATTAATATGGATCGCCCTGATGTGAATGGGGCAGAAACTTATTATTACTCAAGTGGTAGTGGCTATGGCTTAGCTCGATCCATTCAGCGTAATATTGCTCGACAAACCAATATGCGCGATCGCGGTGTTAAAGAGGGCAATTTATACGTTTTGCGTAATACCTCGATGCCGGCCGCATTGGTGGAAACGGGGTTTCTAACTGGTCGAGAAGATGCCCCTCGATTAGCCGATCCCGACTTTCGTCAGCAAATGGCGCAAGCGATCGCAGATGGGATTTTAGAGTATATTAACCACAATTAATAGCTGAGTTGTTACGGGGGATTAATTTGTTGACCCATCAGAATACAGCCTTAAACCCTTGCCCAGATTATCTCAGTCCCCAACATCCCATTGGGGTGTTTGATAGTGGTTTAGGGGGATTAACGGTTTTACGGGAACTGTATCAACAGCTTCCTCAAGAATCCCTAATTTATTTTGCGGATACTGCTCGCCTTCCTTATGGAACACGCTCTGCTAACGAAATTATTCAATTTGTTCGCGAAATTCTGCAGTGGATGGTTGAGCAGAACGTCAAAATGGTAATTATGGCTTGTAATACTTGCTCAGCACTGGCATTAGAAACGGTTCGTGCGGAATTTGAAATTCCGATTTTAGGCGTAATTTTGCCCGGTGCCCGAGCCGCGATCGCGACCGGAAAACGGATTGGTGTCATAGCTACCCCAGCCACCGCTGCCAGTCATGCTTATCGACAAGCCATTATCGAAGTAAATCAACAAGCCCGAGTCTGGCAAGTCAGTTGTCCGGAGTTAGTTCCCCTCATTGAACAAAATCGACTGAATGATCCCTATGTGCGAGAAGTGGTGCAACAATACATCGCTCCCTTACAAGAAAAACAAATTGATACCCTGATTTACGGTTGTACTCATTATCCCTATTTAGCTCCCGTTTTAGGCGATTTATTAGCACCAACTATTAACTTTGTCGATCCAGCTCAACATGTGGTTGTTGCAGCCGAACAGGAATTAGAACTGATGGGATTAAAACATACCCAAGCCCCCTCTCCCACTCGTTTCTGCGTTAGCGGTTGTTCCGAGCAATTTGCCCAACGCTCTTGTCATTGGTTAGGTTGTACCCCCATTGTGGAAACGATTCAATTACCAACACTGAATTATCAACAAATGCCTTTGTGATTGGATTCCTAAATAAGTTCTATCAAAGGTTCAATATTGAGAAATGTAAATTTTTAGAAAATCATGTCAGGTGACTGTTATCTTCCTATGTTCCCTGATTAGTCAAGCAAATGCAACGAACGTGCCTTGAAAAAATGGCAAATTCAATATATAATTGGCACGAATTTTGTAGCCATTATTACATCGTCAGTACAGTTAGGAGGTAACAGCCTTGGCAAGAAAACGGAAACGGAAAAGTCGTCGTCGCCAAGAAGGACGGAAAATTCTCTCCTTAGTGCCTCAATATAATATCGAAAGTGGAGAGTATAAGCCTGTGACGGCTGCTAGAAAATATATTGCAGCAAAAGGGATTGTGCCTCCTGCCTTGGTGGTGGTTAGACGGAACGAACATACCACTGACCGTTATTTTTGGGCAGAAAAAGGGCTATTTGGGGCACAGTATGTCGAAGAAAACCACTTCCTCTTCCCCAGTTTGCAAGTAGTTCAGCCAGAGGAAGAGCAAGCAGTGGGTAACAGTAGTCAAGCACAATAAGCAAAACTTTTTGACGTAGAGCTATAACAATAGCAAATTTCGGCTCAACTTGCAAGGGAGTTGAGTCGAAATTAAATTGCTTCTCAATACGCGCTAACTAATAATTTTCGGTAGTAAAACTTTTAATGGTGGTGATACCACTTAAATTATTGGCTAACCGAGTATTGAGTAAACTGACTTTTTCTCGAACATCGGCATAGCGAGGGGCGAGCCAATTTTGGAACGCGATCGAGCCCCAAATAATAAAGGGAATC
>JAHEOB010000151.1 GCA_018610095.1 Halothece sp. MAG | reverse complement strand
GAAGTAGTAGAACTAGATTCTGATTCTTGTTCCGAGAAGACCTCATCAAAGTCGTCGAGTTCTCCTAACTCTTCATCTAAGGCTTCGAATTCCTCCTGTTGAGTGCTTTCACTGCTTGGAGTGGCTTCTGGTTGTTCAAAGGGTTCTTGTTCCGTTTCAGTGGGTTGTTGTGAAATGCTAGAACTCGATTCTGATTGTTCTTCCTCAGAGAGAAATTCTTCTAAAGCATCAAGTTCTTGTTCAATCTCTTGTTCTGTACGCGGACTCTGGTAACTCGCTTCTGATTGTTCGGCTTGTTCAGAAAATAGGTCATCAAACTCATCTAATGATTCGATGTCATCTTGTTCGGTTGTCTCACTGGCTTGGGCGGACTCAGGTTGTTCAAAAGTGGTTCCAAATGAGTCTTGTTCTGCTTCTTGTTGAGCAAATAATTCGTCGAACTCGTCTAAGGCTTCAAGTTCCTCTGGTTCCGTTTCGTCTCTGGCTTGTGTACTTTCTTGTGGAGCAAATGCAAAGGTGGTCTCACTTTCTTCTTCTATTGCTTCCGTTGTGTCTTGTAAATCGCTAGCACTAGGTTCTGATTCTTCTTGAGACGATACTTCGTCAAACTCGTCTAAGGCTTCAATCTCATCAGATTCGCTTAGCTTATCACTACCTTCTCTAGTTTCCTGTTCCGTTTCCGTAGCTGAGGACTCCCAATCACTGGTTATTAAGGTTTCATCTAATTCAGCTTCACTGTCTTGGTAAGTTTCTTGTTCAGTTAAATCCGTCTCTTGAGGAGTGAAATCTGTCTCAGGCTCTGGAATTAACGGTTCGGCTTGGGTTGCCTGTTGTTGCAACTCAGTATCCGATGAAGTCGTTTCCGTAACAGTAGTTTGCTGAGTGGTAGAAGTCGTTTCTGTTGTAGGTGTCGCTTGTTTTAAGTTGGCAATTTCTTGACGAAGTTCTTCTAGTTGCTGTTCGTATTCGCTCCGAGTTTGCGCGATCGCGCTCTCTTTTTCTTGCTCTAAGGTCTCAATTTGCTTTTGGTAGTCAGCGTTAGTTTGTTGCAGTTCCTTCTGTAACTCTTCCACTTGTTGTTGATAATCACTTTGGGAGGCTAGTTTTTGACGGGCTTGTTCTAATTCTTGTCGTAACTGTTCTACCTCTTCGGAGTTATCAGCATTATCAGCAACAGCCAGTTTTTCTTGCACTTTGGCATCTACTTGTTCCTGCAGTTGCTGTTCTAATTTGGCGTTATAATCTTCCTGTAAGCGTTGCGTCGCTTCTTCAACTCGCTTGTAGTGTTCTTTTTCTAACTGTTGCTTTTCCTGCTCAAACTCTTTTTTTAGTTTTCTGATTTCATTGTTCTTTTTACGGATAAAAACGAATAATGTAATAATGCCACTAATTCCAATGATAATACCGATGATACCAATTATAATTTGCATTGATGTTCTCCTATAATTTCTACTATATATCTTTGATCATTGAGGTTAACACTAATGGTTAAAACAATACCTGTCGGAATATTGCATCTACCTCTTTCTTTAAATTTTACCGATTTTATAGCAACCGCTTTTATCAAGAGATATTAAACTGACCTTAGCTGATCACGCGCTCAAACCTGATTAATAATGAAACATTGGTTAATTCCGTTACTCTCAGTTCTTATTTTACTATCTACCTTAATTGCTACGATCACTGGCAGTTCGACAACGCCTGCAGTTAGCGAAACAAGGGATGAGCTTTTTCTTGCTTATCCTCCCCAACAACATGAAACCACTGCAGAACAGATTTTTTTCATTGGCACTGCCCCTGGTTCTGTTGAGATTAATGGTAATCCCATTGAACAGAGTGATGCCGGCCATTTTGCTCCCAGTTTTCCTTTAGACATGGGAGAGAATCAATTTAATCTAACTCACCAAGACCAAGAAATTTCAGTAACAGTTACCCGAGTTTCCCCTGTTCCAAAACCGCCACCAGAAGGAGGATTTGTCAAAGATTCTATCCAACCTTCCCAACCTTTAGAACGTTTACCAGGGGAATTAATTTGTTTGGAGGCGATCGGATCGCCTCAAGCAGAGGTTTCAGCGACTTTAGATAATAGAGAAATTACATTAGCTCCCCAATCAAAACAAGCTCTTCCAAGCAACTATGCCGCTTTAACAGGAAACAATGAACCCATTTCTCAGGTTGCTCAACTCTATCGAGGATGTTTTAAACCACAAACGCCAGGTAATTTAGGCAATCCTGTTTATACGATGAAATTGCAGGATGAAACTTTTACAGCTTCGGAAACCGAAGATATTACGATTCTTAAACCTGATGAATTAGAAGTGGTGGAAGTAACTGCTAAGGAAGGGGAAGCACGAACTGGCCCAGGCACAACTTATTCTCGTCTAACCCCTCTGCCAACAGGAACAATGGCAACGGTTAATGGGCGCGAGGGAGAATGGTTACGCCTTGCTTATGGTGCTTGGATTAATGCTGAACAAACGCGCCCTAAACCTGATGCCACTCCCACAGAGACAATTATTCGCAGTATTCAAAGTGAACAAACCGTAGATGCCACTGAAGTTAGATTTCCTTTGCAAGTACCCGTTCCTGTCAGTGTTGAGCAAGGAGATGATACTTTTACCCTTACCTTACACCACACCACGGCTCAAACCCATACCATTCATTTAGATGATGATCCCTTGATTGAACGCCTAGATTGGCAACAAGTTGATCCAGAAACCGTCGAATATGAGTTTAATTTGAAATGGGATCAGCAATGGGGCTACGACTTAAATTACCAAGGGAGTAATTTGAAACTCTCTCTGAAACATCCCCCCAAAACGTCACAGAATCCGTCGCAACCGCTCTCAGGAATGAGTATTTTGATTGATCCTGGACATGGTGGCGAGGAATTAGGAGCACAAGGCCCTACAGGGTATCCCGAAAAAGAGGCAGTGTTAACAACCTCGAAACTGTTGAGGGACGAATTAGAAAAACTGGGAGCAAAGATTTATATGACACGGGAAACGGATAAACAAGTGTCTTTGCAGGAAAGAATGGATATGATTAACGAAATTCAACCCACGATCGCGCTGTCAGTTCACTATAATGCTGTTCCTGATGGTGGCGATGCCCAAAATACCTCGGGTGTGGGAATGTTTTGGTACAATCCGCCTGCTCATGATCTGTCAGTGTTTTTACATAACTATGTTGTCGAAGAACTCAACCGTCCTTCCTATGGCATTTTTTGGAATACCCTTGCCCTGAATCGACCTCATACCACTTTGGCGGTTTTACTAGAATTAGGGTTTATGATTAATCCAGAAGAGTTTGAATGGATTCGCGATCGCCAAGCCCAACAAGAATTAGCGGAAACCCTTGCTGAAGGGATCAAAGTTTGGTTGCAACAGCATGACAGTTAACTATTCTCAGTTACTCTCTGTAAGCTAAGGGATCGCTTAACCCTAATTCGTCAAAGGCATTTAAGCGTAACTTACAGGCATCACAAACCCCACAAGCAAGTTTTTCCCCTTGATAACAAGACCATGTTTTTTCCCAAGGCACTTGTAATTGATTTCCTAATTGAATAATTTCCGTTTTCTTGAGATCAATTAAGGGGGTGACAATTTCAATGGGGTTGCCTTCTCTGCCCTGTTTCGTTCCTAATCGAAAAACTTCCCGCATGGCATTGATATAATCAGGACGACAATCGGGATAACCAGAATAGTCTAAGGCATTGACACCGACATAAACTTTTTTGGCGGAAAGGGCTTCGGCATAAGCAAGGGCAAAGCTGAGGAAAATAGTGTTGCGGGCAGGAACATAGGTAATGGGAATCTCAGTTGTCATTTCGGAGGGAGCGCGATCGCGCGGGATGTTCAATTGTTCATCAGTCAAAGCCGATCCGCCCCATAATCCTAAATCAAAACTGACAACTTGATGTTGTTTCACCCCTGCTGCTTGGGCAATCGCTTTGGCAGCGTCTAATTCTCGTTGATGCCGTTGTTGATAATCAAAGGAGAGGGCATAGCAATCACAGCCATCTGCTTTTGCTTGATAAAGTACCGTGGAGGAGTCTAACCCACCTGAGAGTAAAATCACTGCATTTTCCGTCATCGATTCCTTAATTTATAATTGATTTTTTTTACAACAGCGCGATCGCGCTACGGTTGGCTAATAAAATTGATCAAGGAAAATCAACCTGAATGAAGGAAGATTTATGTCACAATCCACTATAGAATCTATCTTAAAAGAACAACGATTATTTAATCCGTCTCAGGAATTTGCTCAGCAAGCCCATATTAAAAGCCAACAAGCGTATCAACAACTCTACGAGCAAGCAAAAGCCAATCCCGAACAGTTTTGGGCGGATTTAGCAGAACAAGAATTAGATTGGTTTGAAAAATGGAATCAAGTTCTGGAGTGGAATCCGCCATTTGCGAAATGGTTTGTTGGTGGCAAAACCAATATTACCTATAACTGTTTGGATCGCCATTTGCAAAGCTGGCGCAAAAATAAAGCAGCCTTAATTTGGGAAGGAGAACCGGGAGATGCCTGCACCTATACCTATGCCCAACTTCATCGCGAAGTGTGCCTGATGGCGAATGTCTTGAAGCAGCTAGGGGTAAGTAAGGGCGATCGCGTTGCCATTTATATGCCCATGATCCCAGAAGCTGCCATTGCCATGTTGGCTTGTGCCCGTATTGGTGCCCCCCATAGTGTCGTCTTTGGTGGCTTTAGTGCCGAAGCCCTCAAAACCCGTTTAGTGGATGCCCAAGCTAAGGTAGTCATTACTGCTGATGGGGGATTCCGTAAAGATAAAGTGGTTTCCCTCAAGCCAGAAGTAGATAAGGCACTGGCAGATAATGGTGCCCCTAGTGTGGAAAACGTACTAGTCGTGCAACGAAGTGAAGACAATATCCACATGGAACCGGGGCGCGATCATTGGTGGCATGATCTCAAAGCAGGCGTCTCTGCGGATTGCCCCCCTGAACCCATGGATAGTGAGGATTTACTATTTATTCTCTATACGTCGGGCACAACTGGAAAACCCAAAGGTGTGGTTCATACCACCGCCGGTTATAATCTCTATACCCACGTCACCTTAAAATGGGCTTTTGATCTCAAAGAGACGGATGTTTATTGGTGTACGGCTGATGTGGGCTGGATTACTGGACACAGCTATATTGTTTATGGGCCCTTATCCAATGGCGCCACCACTGTCATGTATGAAGGGGCACCGCGTCCGTCTAACCCAGGCTGTCTGTGGGATATTGTGGAAAAATATGGTGTAACCATTTTCTATACTGCCCCCACTGCCATTCGCGCCTTTATCAAAATGGGCGAACATCACCCCAATTCCCGTGACTTATCCTCCTTACGGATTTTGGGAACGGTGGGAGAACCCATTAATCCCGAAGCGTGGATGTGGTATCACCGCATTATTGGGCAAGAAAAATGTCCTATTGTGGATACTTGGTGGCAAACGGAAACTGGTGGGTTTATGATTACCCCCTTGCCGGGAGCAATTCCCACTAAACCCGGTTCAGCTACCTTACCGTTCCCTGGCATCCTTGCCGATGTGGTGGATTTAGAGGGCAATCCTGTTCAACCCAATGAAGGAGGGTATTTAGTGGTTAAATATCCTTGGCCCGGTATGATGCGCACCGTTTATGGCGATCCCGATCGCTTCCGTCGCACCTATTGGGAACACATTGCCCCCAAAGATGGCCAATATTTCTATTTCGCTGGCGATGGGGCGAAAAAAGATGAAGACGGTTACTTCTGGATCATGGGCCGTGTCGATGATGTGATTAATGTTGCCGGACATCGCTTAGGCACCATGGAAGTAGAATCGGCCCTAGTTTCCCATTCGGCTGTTGCGGAAGCTGCGGTTGTTGGGCAACAAGATGAAATGAAAGGGGAACAAGTCTTTGCCTTTGTCACCCTAGAAGGAAATTATGAAGGAAATGATGAATTAAGAAATGAATTAAAAGAACACGTGGCAAATGAAATTGGCGCGATCGCGCGTCCGGCAGATATTCGCTTTACTGATGCCTTGCCAAAAACGCGATCGGGTAAAATTATGCGCCGTCTGCTGCGGGACTTAGCCTCTGGTAAAGAAATTTCTGGTGATACTTCGACTTTAGAAGACCGTAGCGTCTTAGATAAACTTCGCGAGGCCAACTAATTCATAACAAGGAGGTGGGTTCAAACCCCACCTTTTTGTTGTTATTTTAGTTAGTTGTCTGAGGCTTTGGAAGCACTGCTACTACTGCCGATGGAGGAACTCGGCCCCCCTGTAAACACATCTGCTTCTTTAACAAAGCCACTGTAGGCTTCCATTCCGTGTTCGGCAATATCTAAGCCTTGACGTTCGTCGTCTTCTGTGACGCGAATACCAATGCTTGCTTTGAGTGCTAACCAGAAAATCCCACTCAGAATCACTGTGAAAGCGCCAACGGCAAGAATACCAACAATTTGAACGCCAAGCTGTCCAAAGCCGGCAAGTTCGGGATTGAAAATCGCAACAGATAATGTTCCCCAAACACCACACACTAGGTGAACCGAAATGGCACCAACGGGATCATCAATTTTTATGCTGTCAAAGAAGGCAACGGACCAAACCACGATAAAACCGCCAATGGCGCCAATAATAATAGCTCCCAGATAAGTAACGCCAGCACAAGGAGCAGTAATAGAAACCAAACCAGCGAGAAAGCCATTAATCATCATGGATAAGTCTGGCTTACCATCCTTTCCCCAGGAGGTTAGCGTTGCAGCGACTGCCCCGGCGGCTGCCGCCAAGTTAGTCGTTACAGCAATATAGGGGACATTAGCAGTTGCAGCAAGTTCTGAACCGGGGTTGAAACCGAACCAGCCGATCCAAAGAATCAGACCCCCTAAAGTGGCAAGGGCCATGTTGTGACCGGGAATGGCATTACTGCTTCCATCTTCTTGATATTTGCCTTTCCGCGGACCTAGAACGACTGCACCGACAAGGGCTGCCCAGCCGCCAACTGAGTGGACTAAAGTAGAGCCAGCGAAGTCTGAAAAGCCCATCGTTGCAAGCCAGCCATCACCGGACCAACCCCAATGTCCAGTAATGGAATAGGAGATACCGACTAACAGGACGCTGAAGATAATAAAAGGACCGAATCGAATCCGTTCGGCAACCGCACCGGAAACGATGGTTGCTGCTGTTGCAGCAAAGGCAACTTGGAATAAGAAGTTAATCGAAACCGGAACGCTGTCTGGATATCCCTCTAGTCCGTAAGTTTCTGGCCCTCCTGTTAGAAACCAACCGCTGAGTCCAATAAAAGGATTGCCTTGACCGTACATTAAGGTAAAACCAATTGCCCAATAAGCAATTGTTGCAAAACTGAGGATAAGTATATTCTTAGCCAGAATATTGACCGTATTTTTCTGACGGCTAAATCCTGATTCCAGCATTGCAAAACCGACGTGCATGAAAATGACAAGCACCGCTGCAATGGTCAAGAAAATTGAGTCCAGAACAG
>JAHEOB010000150.1 GCA_018610095.1 Halothece sp. MAG | reverse complement strand
GGGGGTAAAAATGACGAATACCATGAAAGCTGCGGTGGTTGAACAATTTGGTAATCCGCTCCAGCTCAAGGATGTCGAAATGCCTAAGCCAGAAGCAGGACAAGTTCTAGTGAAACTGGCTGTCAGTGGCGTTTGTCATACCGATGTTCATGCTGCAGATGGGGATTGGCCGGTTAAACCAAAATTGCCGTTTATCCCAGGTCACGAAGGAGTGGGTCACGTTGCTGAAGTTGGCTCTGGCGTGACGCATTTACAAAAAGGCGATCATGTTGGGATTCCTTGGTTACATACCTCTTGTTCTCGTTGCGAATATTGTGTGACTGGCCGAGAAAACTTCTGTCCGTCTCAAGAAAATACTGGTTACAGTGTCGATGGAACGTTTGCGGAATATATCCTAGCGGATGCGGAACATACCACCAAAATACCAGAACCATTAACATCCGCAGAAGCTGCTCCCATTTTATGTGCTGGTGTGACTACCTATCGAGGCTTAAAAGAAACGAAAACTAAACCCGGTGATTGGGTTGTTATTTCTGGCATTGGTGGCCTTGGGCATTTAGCCGTACAATATGCCAAAGCCATGGGACTTCATGTCATTGCCTTATCTCGAACTTCCCAAAAACTAGACTTAGCGAAACAACTAGGAGCCGATCAAACCATTAATGTAAGTGAAACTGATCCTGGCGAAGCTGTTCACAATCAAGTAGGAGGCGCCCATGGGGCATTGGTAACGGCTGTTTCCACACAAGCCTTTAATCAAGCAATGAGTACGTTACGACGTGGTGGTACCTGTTCCCTGGTGGGATTACCGCCGGGAAGTTTTCCCCTTTCCATTTTTGATGTCATATTAAAAGGAATTGATGTCCAAGGCTCACTGGTGGGAACTCGTACTGATTTACGAGAAGCCTTACAGTTTGGCGCAGAAGGAAAAGTTAAAGCCCAAATGGAAACTCAACCCTTAGATAAGGTTAATTCGGTGATGGAACGTCTTAAAAATGGCAACGTAAATGGCCGTGTTGTCTTAACGATGAATTAAGGCGCGATCATCGCGCTTAAGAATTTCCCTGATAGGCCATTTGCCAGAAATCTTTTTCTAAATTGGCAATTTTAATGAAAGCAGAAGCAATGTGCTGATCCATTTCCTGATCAGTATCTGCAAGCACCTCATCTGCTTGCTTTTCTAATAATTTTACATACTCAGTAAAATCAGGATTCCCCCAGCGTTGGGCAAATTCATGATAAGGGGCAACCATTTCCCCCGGTTGCTGCCAAGCTTGATTATAGGCTAGCTCGATCGCCCACAGTGCCATAGCTTGGATGGGATAGGACATGTTGCTTAGTTGTTCCAAATACTGACAGTAAGCCTGACAGGTTTGTTGTTTCGGTGTATTTAGATTCAGTTCTCGTTCAGCAGCTTTTTGTTGAAACCAATTCAGTTCGTCTTTAATTGCCCCCAAGCCCGCTAAAATTAGATCAAAATGTTCCACTGGGGCATTGGCTAAAACCTTTGCTTGAAAACGAGTAAATTCAACCACAAATAAATAATCTTGGATTAGCCAAGTATTAAATTGTTGCGGTTTAATTTTTCCCGACTGACATTCCTTTAAGAAAGGATGAATAATTGCTTGTTGCCAACTTTGCTCGTGACGTTGAATGAGTTGCTCACAGGTAATACTCATGAAATTGAAACCAAGCCCTTAATCAGCTACTTCCAATTGGTCAATGCGTAACCAAATGCCAGGAGTGGCAACATAAAACTTGACAAAGGCATAATCTCCTTGAGTTTCCAGAACTTCTCCTTTACTGTTAAACAAATAGGAAGGAAATCGCGGGTCACTTGCAGTTGCCTCTAGACTATTTTCCAGTTTTTCTCGTACCGCACGGACTAGTGCCCCTTTTTTTACTTTTCCTGCCATAGCCGATCCCATTCATAAAAGTTCTTGATCAATTTTGCCATATTGCTCCTAACTAAGAAATATTAATCTAAAAATTGAAATTGCAAAATATTAAGAATTGACTAATAATCGTTTTTGCCTTTCCGTTCTCACTTAGAGAAAATATGGCACAGGGGAGAGGAGAAATCATTTTCCAAAAGATATCATTTCTAAGTCGATCATTAAACTGTCAGGCTAGCTATACTTACTAAAGTCCCTAATAGAATTGCCAAGGAGGTTTTATGCGTGCAGTGCTAATGGCTGGCGGCTCGGGCACTCGGCTGCGACCCCTCACTTGTGATCTGCCGAAACCAATGGTTCCAGTTCTCAATCGTCCCATGGCAGAACATATTGTGAACTTATTGAAACGGCATAACATCAACGAAATTATTGCCACTCTACACTATCTCCCTGATGTAATGCGAGATTATTTTGGGGATGGTAGTGAATTTGGGGTGCAAATGACCTATGCCGTGGAAGAGGAACAACCCCTAGGAACCGCAGGCTGTGTCAAAAATGTCGAAGAATTACTGGATGATACCTTTCTTGTTATCAGTGGTGATAGCATGACAGACTTTGATCTGTCTGCTGCCATTGAATTTCATAAGCAAAAACAATCAAAAGCAACACTGGTTTTAGCACGAGTTCCTAATCCAGTGGAATTTGGTGTGGTCATTACCGATCAAGATTATCGAATTCAACGCTTCTTAGAAAAACCCTCTAGTAGTGAAATCTTCTCAGATACGGTTAATACAGGCACTTATATCCTTGAACCGGAAGTCTTACAATATCTACCGCAAAACGAAGAATGTGATTTTTCTAAAGATTTATTCCCCTTACTCCTAGAACGGGGCGAACCCATGTATGGGTATGTTGCTGCTGACAATTACTGGTGTGATGTGGGCCATCTGGAAGCCTATCGCGAATCGCAATACGAAGCCCTGCAAGGAAAGGTAGAACTGGAATTTGCTTATTCAGAACAATCGCCAGGGATATGGGTTGGGGAAAATACGGCAATTGACTCTAGTGTCAATATTGAACCCCCTGTCATGATTGGCAGTAACTGTCGCATCGGTCCTCGTGTCAATATTGAAGCGGGAACGATTATTGGCGATAATGTCACCATTGGTGCAGAAGCCGATCTCAAACGTCCCATTATTTGGAATGGGGTTGTCATTGGGGAACAATCGCATCTTTGGGCTTGTTCCATTGCCCGTGGCGTGCGCGTGGATCGGCGAGCCCATATTCAAGAAGGAGTGACACTGGGATCGTTATGTGCCGTTGGTGAAGAAGCACAGATTAGCCAAGGGGTAAGAGTCTGGCCCAATAAACAAATTGAGTCCGGGGCTACTTTAAATATCAACCTAATTTGGGGCAATATGGCGCAGCGTAATCTGTTTGGACAGCAAGGGGTAACAGGCATTGCTAATATTGATATTACCCCTGAATTTGCCGTTAAACTAGGTGCTGCTTACGGCTCAACGCTTAAACCTGGGGCAAAGGTTACTATTTCTCGGGATCAACGAAGTGTGTCTCGTATGGTCACTCGGTCCTTAGTTTCAGGACTGATGTCAACAGGAGTTAATATTCAAAACTTAGAAGCCACTGCCCTACCCATTACCCGAACCACGATTCCCACCTTAGGGGTAGAAGGAGGCATTCATGTGCGGTTACATCCCAATCGCCACGATCACCTGTTGATTGAATTTTTGAATGAACAAGGCATCAATATTTCCAAAGCGAAAGAGAAGAAAATCGAAGGGGCTTACTTTAAAGAGGATCTACGGCGCGTCCCAATTCCTGAAATTGGTCAAGTCTTCTATCCCAGTGAAACGCTCGATATTTATAGCCATGGCTTTGAAACCCATCTCAATGTAGAAGCCGTTAATAACAGTCGGGCAAAAGTTGTCATTGATTATGCTTATGCGGTTTCAGGTGCTGTTTTACCCGTTTTATTAGGGAAATTTGGTTGTGATGCGGTGGTCTTAAATGCCAGCTTGAGTCAAACGGCATTATCCAGTGAGGAACGGGAAACCTTACTCAATGAGTTGGGTCAAGTGGTAGAAGCTCTCAAAGCCAATATGGGCGTCCAAGTCGCTGCCAATGGTGAGCGATTAACTTTGGTAGATGAAGCGGGATTACCGATTCGCGGGGAAACCTTAACCGCATTGATGGTTGATATGATGATGACCGCTCATCCTCGCAGCACAGTGGTTGTTCCCGTTCATGCCTCTAGTGCGGTGGAACAAATTGTACGCCGTCATGATGGCAAAGTTATTCGGACCAAAGCTAGTCCCACGGCATTAATGGAGGCAGCGCAACAACATTCCAATGTCGCATTAGGCGGCAGTGGGGACACGGGCTTTATTTTCCCGCAATTACATCCTGGCTTTGATGCCATGTTCTGTATTGCTAAAGTCATTGAAATGTTGACAGTACAGGAACGTTCCTTAGCGGAAATTCGGACTGAGCTGCCCCGTGTCTGTCATAAATCTTACACCATGCGTTGTCCTTGGACGGTCAAAGGTAGCTTAATGCGGTATTTGGTAGAAACCCATCCTGCGGAAAAATTAGAACTCATTGATGGAGTGAAAGTTCTTGAACCGCAAACGGATAATTGGGTATTGGTGTTACCTGATGCCAGTGAACCATTAGTTCACATTGTTGCCAATGGTGACGATCGCGAATGGGTGGATAATTCCTTGCGAGAATATCGTCAACGAGTGCAACAGTTTATTGATCAAGAACAAGGCGTAGAAGCCGTTAACGTTTAAGGGCGTATCCCAGATGATCCTCTCTCGTTTAGGAGGGGATCATTTTTAAAAAAACGAGTTAGCCATAGCAAAGTAATCATGACCACAACGTTTTCTCAAGCACCCTCCAGTAATTCCCCAACCATCCACCGACTCAGTAATGGCTTAACCATTATTGCGGAACAAGTTCCCGTGGAAGCGGTTAACCTTAATATCTGGTTTAAGGTGGGATCGGCGGTTGAACCCGATGAAATCAATGGGATGGCGCATTTTTTAGAACACATGATGTTTAAGGGAACGCCCCATTTACAACCGGGGGAATTTGATCGCCTTGTGGAACAACATGGCGGGATGATGAATGCTGGCACCAGCCAAGACTATACTCATTACTATATTACAGTTGCTCCGCAGCATTTTAAGAAACTTGCGCCCTCGCTGTTGGAGTTGGTGAGTAACCCCAGTCTTCCAGAAGAAGAATTTTGGCGGGAACAACAGGTCGTCTTAGAGGAGATTCGCCGCAGTGACGATCATCCCATGCGCAGAATTTATACTCGCGCAATGGAAATCTGTTTTGAATCCCTTCCTTATCGTCGCCCCGTGTTAGGTTCAGCGGATATCATTTCTCAACTCATTCCCCAACAAATGCGCCAGTTCCATCGTCAGTGGTATCATCCTGCCAATATGACGGTAACGGCAGTGGGGAATTTATCACCAGAAACCATGATTCAAACCGTAATGGATGCTTGGGAACAAATTGCTCCTCAGTGCCAGTCTTCGCAACCCACTAATGTATCTTTTCCTGCAGCCGAACCCCCCTTCTCCAAAATCGTCCGCCGTGAAGAAAGCGATTGGCAACTCCAACAAGCCCAATTGGTTATGTTTTGGCGCGTTCCAGGGTTGAATTGTTTAGAACAAACCTATGCCTTGGATGTTTTAGCAGCCATTTTAGGACAAGGGAGAGTGTCACGCTTATTCCGTCAATTACGAGAAGAACAACAATTAGTAAGCGCGATCGCGGCTGGCAATTCCCCTCAAAAACTACAAGGCAATTTTTCGATTTCGGCACGATTACCGGTGGATCATTTAGAAACCGTGGAAACGGCGATTACGGACGAAATTGCACGCTTACAAAATGAACCGATTAGTCAGGAACAATTAAACCATATCCAAACCAAAGTTGCCAATCGCTTTATTTTTGCCAACGAAACGCCCAGCGATCGCGCCTTACGCTATGGCTACTTCTTTTCCCAACTAGGAGAAGTTGATCCTGCCATTAATTATCCTGACAAAATTTATCAGTTAACCCCTGAGGATATCCAAACCGCAGCCCAAACCTATTTATCGTCTGAGGCATACGGTCTGGTGGTCATGTTACCTACTTCGCCTTCTTCGACCAACTAAACATTCCTCGTAAATCTTTGCCAACTTCTTCTATGGAATGTTCTGATTCGCGACGACGGTTCGACTGTAAAACGGGTTTGCCGGTTTGATTTTCTAACACATATTCTCGGGCAAATTCTCCTGATTGAATTTCCGATAAAATCTTTCTCATTTCTTGGCGAGTTTGTTCATTAACAACCCGTGATCCCCGAGTATAATCCCCATACTCTGCCGTGTTAGAAATACTATTGCGCATATTGGCAAGTCCCCCTTCCACAACTAAATCAACAATTAATTTGACTTCATGGAGGCATTCAAAATAGGCAAGTTCTGGTTGATAACCTGCTTCCACTAAGGTTTCATATCCCGTTTTGATTAAGGCACTGAGTCCCCCGCAAAGAACCGATTGTTCACCAAATAAGTCGGTTTCGGTTTCTTCGCGGAAAGTGGTTTCTAAAATGCCGGCACGCGTTCCCCCAATGCCTTTAGCATACGCCATAGCGCGATCGCGCCCTTGCCCACTTTCATCTTGGAAAATAGCAAACAGACAGGGAACCCCTTCTCCTTGTTCGTAGGTTCGTCTCACTAAATGCCCAGGGCCTTTGGGAGCAATCATTACCACATCTACCCCAGAAGGTGGCACAATTTGCCCAAAATGAATATTAAAGCCATGGGCAAACACTAGCATTTTATCGGCATTTAAATAGGGTTCAATTTCTTCTTGATAAACCGTTTTCTGCACTTCGTCAGGAAGTAATACCGTAATGACATCAGCAGCTTGAGCCGCTTCCGCCACAGGTTTGACCGTTAATCCTGCTGCTTCTGCCTTGGCAGCAGATTTACTGCCTTGATACAAGCCAACAATGACATTCACGCCACTATCTTTGAGATTAAGGGCATGGGCATGACCCTGAGAACCAAAGCCAATAATGGCAACGGTTTTATTCATTAACAGGTCTAAGTTGGCATCTTCGTCATAATACATTCGTGCCATAATCAATCTCCTTATCTATCATCAGTTAAAAGTGTATTATGTAATCCTCAAATTAAGAAAGCAGACCATCATGCTGCCACAAGGGAATTGCTTGAGGGGTTGCCGAAACAAGATAACATTTTAAAATAATATTAGAGAGCTTTACTTCCCAATAAAAAACATTTATTAGATTTAGACTTAAATTTTTAGCCAATTTCTCCTAAAATAGAATGTGTCGATTACAGTTACAATAATTAACGTTTTAAGATACTATGAAAAAATTAGGTCTCATTCTGGCAACAGTTTTCTTTACCATTGCAACCTTTGCTCTGTCCGCGAATCCCGCTCAAGCAGCAACTCATCAAGTAAAAATGGGTTCTGATACAGGGCAATTAGTCTATGTTCCTGAAACTTTAAGTGTTAGTCCAGGAGATAGTGTGGAATTTGTCATGAATAAGCTTGCCCCCCATAACGTGGTGTTTGAAAGCAGTGACGTGCCTGAGGGAGCAGAATCTATTGCTAGCTCCTTAACCATGAGCAAGCTACTATTCTCTCCTGGGCAAAGCTATAGTATCACCATCCCTGAAGATGCTCCTAAAGGAGAATATGAATATTATTGTCAGCCTCATCGTGGCGCAGGGATGACTGGCAAACTTATTGTTGAATAGCTAGATTTCTGTTTCTCTCTTTTAATAAGGGTTCAGTTCCCCCTCTCATGGTGAAAAGGGGGAACTTATTGTGGTTGAAAGACTGTGATGGCAGCACGATGTAATAAGCTATGCCGTTGCGCTAATTGAGCAATATTATCGCTATATCCTCCTCCAATGACACAAGCAGTGGGATAACCATAGGCTAAGCAATTACTTAAAACAGCGCGATCGCGCCGATAAAGGCCGGTATCCGTTAAGGCTAATTTCCCTAAGCGATCTTGCACATGGGGATCAACCCCAGCATCATAAAACACCAGATCAGGTTTCACCTCACTTAAAAGATCAGGTAACTGTTTCGCCAAAATCTGTAGATAGCCATCATCTTCTAATCCTTGTGGTAAGGGAATATCTAAATCACTGCATTGTTTTCGACTGGGAAAATTCTCACCACAGTGCATGGAAAAGGTAAAAACCCTAGGATCGTTTTGAAAAATAAATGCTGTTCCATCTCCTTGATGCACATCCAAATCTACAATTAAAATTTTTTGGACCAATCCCAACGCCAGCATGACGGAAGCAGCAACTGCTAAGTCATTAAAAATACAAAACCCTGAACCATAATGGGGAAAGGCATGATGAGTTCCTCCAGCCGTATTACAAGCAATCCCATGTTGCAAAGCCAATTTTGCCGTTAAAATCGTTCCTCCAACAGCAATACAGGTGCGATGAACTAACCCCTCACTCCAAGGAAGTCCAATCCGTCGTTGCGCTTTGGCATCAATCGTTCCCTGACAATAGGCTTGTACATACTCTGGGGTATGAACCAATTCTAGCCATTGTTGTGGAGGCAATTCTGGTTGATAGACCTGCTGCGGTTGAATAATGTCATCCGCTAATAAAATCTCATAAAGCAAACGAAACTTCCCCATGGGAAAGCGATGTTTCGGCGGTAAGGGGGTAACATAATCAGGATGATAAATAATGGGTAACGACATAACGGGCTTGAAGGAACGCTAGTTAATTTATGCCCAATGCGCGCTGCTATCAATCAAATCGGGCCGAAGCAGTCTGGGAAATGTCTGATGAAATCTGATGCTGTGGAAAATCATTATTATAAATGACCATGGTCGTTGTTGGATTTTCTTGAAAGCCAATTTGTTGATAAAAATCTTGTTGATAAGTTGTCATTAAATAAACACGTTCTACTTGATTTAATCTGGGATGGGCAAGCATGGTTTCCACTAATTTACTGCCTAAACCAATTCCGCGATATTCTGGGTGAATTACCACATCCCAAATCGTAGCGCGATACACACAATCCGTT
>JAHEOB010000149.1 GCA_018610095.1 Halothece sp. MAG | reverse complement strand
GAGATTGGGCGGTTGCTTCTTGGTTATGCCATTACTTGTCTGCAGTATTCATTCACCGTTGGGAGGAACAAGGAGGCTGTATTTTACTGCCACGCCATATTAATTCTCCCTTAGTTAAGTGGTTGAAACGACAACCTTTAATTCCACAGGATCAATTTTGGCAAGCAGAATTGCCGAATGTGTTTACAGGATTTTTTTGTGACGATTCTGATGGGACATGGTTTAGTTGGGCACAACAAATTATCCAACAAGAATGGCAACGATTTGTGCAAGCCCTAGAAGATAACGCGATCGCGTATAGCCAACGACTCAGCGGTGTTGGGTGGAAGGTTATCCATCACGACCATCAACATCTGTGGTCAGTTTATGCAGCATCTACCTCAATCGATCAACATAGAGATAATCTGGCAAATCTCTCCAAGTCTCTCCATGACACCATTGAAGCTCAAAAATTAGGACGGAGTTGGCAAAAACCTTGGTGGGGCGGTCGCACTAGCCCAACCGCAGGACAATTATCCATTTGGCATCCAGGATTATTACCAGTCCATCAAGGGGGAACATGGGGATTACCTGATTCAACTTTGCGGGAATGGTGGCAACAGACCAGTGAAGATGATGACCTAGCAGGGCTATTTTCTGAAAGTGAACGCCTTAATAGTATCGAACTGGTGAGACGTTTAGCCTCTGTTCCCGATATTATTGAACCCACTTTAGAGCAATTGTGGGAACAAAAATCACCACAATGCCCTTGGGAAAAATTTCCTGATCGCAGTGCTGTTGCTGCTGCTTGGATTCCTTTTGAACTTCAGCCACCAGAATGGAATCGCCATCTCCAATCTCTATATGACAAGCTCAATTATGGTTCTGCTGAAAAGAGTTGGGGAATGCCTCAAATCGATGCGCTCAAGGACATTCAATCTGAGTATGCTCATCCCCGTATTTTAGAACAACGTAATTTCACCAATACCGAACAATTAGAGAAATGGAAACAACAGATTTCTGAAATAATGCCTCAAGGATGGGAAAGCGCGATCGAATGGAGTGTCGGTTGGCGTGGCGATGGCGATCAGTTTGGGGAATGGCTATCAGGGAAACAGTATCAAGAGCAACAACTACAGTGGCAACGATGGCATCTCTCATGGGAGCAGATTCAACAACAAAAGTTAAATATTAATCCTCCCCATATCCCTCAAGAACAATCTCGTAAGCTAGATTTACCTCATTTACTTGATTTATCTGCTCTCTTTGGTTATTGGAATGAACTACTTTATGAGCTTACTGAAAACATTTATAACAGTAAAGTTATCTATGCTGGCGGTGATGATTTTCTGCTTATTGGTCCCATCACCAATGCCATTAACCTCACGAGTCAACTTCATCAACTATGGTTAGGAGAACCATCTCACCTGAGTAACCCCCTAGATCCACCTCAAGATGGCTGGAGTCATTACCAAGGGAAAATTTATCCTATTCCAGGGAAAAAAATGAGTTTTAGTTTAGGGGTGGTAATTGCGCAACGACGGATTCCTCAATCTTTATGGCATCGCGGATTAAATGAAGCGTATAAAAAAGCAAAAGATCAAGGGCGCGATCGCGTTTGTGTGAAAGTCCTGTTTAATAGTGGACAAACCTTAGAATGGGTCTGTCCATGGCCCCTATGGCATTTACTAATGGAGATTGAACCGACAGTTGAGGAAAAAACAGAACTCAACCGTTGGGAAAAACTCCTTTCCTACTTAGAAAGCACTCGCCTGGAACAGCAAGAGTCTCCCATAGTTGTCACAGAATTACTCGATACTTTATGGGCTAGTGTGGGCATTCCCCTAACATGGCAAGACATTGAAAAAATTAAAAATCAATATAAGCTTGCAAACCGAGATCAAGAAATTAATAATTGGTCTTGGTGGCGACACTGGATTGCTTTACGTAGCTTTTTAACTCGTCAACAACGTGAGCGCATCAAATTAATTAATCATTTCAAAGCAACAAGAGAACAATCATGACAGGATGGTATGCTATCTATCCAACAGGGCCAATCACCCTAGGCAATTTAACCCCTGTGGGACAAAATAGCGGTTTAATTGGATGTCGGTGGCCCCCAAACGGGCATCAATTAGCTAGTTGTATTGGATTACCGACCAATTGCCAAATTTGGGGTCCCTTTTGGTATTCTAAGAACAACTTATATCTTCCATTGCCACTTCCGGTATATACAACGAATCAGGGTAAGCAAGGTCCTAAGAACCTTTACCGTATGCAGTTTTCAGAACAAGGATGGCAAGTGCGCCCTGAACATCAGAACAATGAGAAAGTGGAAATTGTTGGAGGACAGTATCTCATTGCTGCTGGTCCTCTTGATAATTTTTGGAAAGATGGCGTTCAAGGACCTGGTGATTGTAAGCGTAATTTAGTTGCTTTACCTTGGCAAACGCTAACCTTATCTCGCAATCATCGGGAAAATTATGAAGTCAGAGAGGAAGGGGGATTTTTCGCAGAAATGACAACCCTATTAGAAACGGGTTGGGCGATCGCGCTAAAAATTATTGGTGACTATGAGCCCCCTAGCGAAAGCTATTTAGGCGCGAAGGGAACCCCTGTGACTATTCGACCATTACGATCAGAATGGAATTGGTTAGGAGAACAGTGTGACAATGCTACAGGTGGGATATTATTAACAGCAGCTTTGTGGAAAGAACGGGCTGCTAAACGCTCTCTTCCTTATCCTGATTTTGAACAGTTTCCCATCAAAGCCTATGCAGCCGATGACCCGGTTCCTTGGCAATCTTGGAAAAAAGTGCCTGATCAGAAGAATCACCAGCAGTACGTTACCACCTTAACCCCAGGAGAATGGTTAACTCCAGCAGGGGCAGTTTATCTCTGGGATAGAGAATCATCCCCGTTAGCGCGATCGGGCCCTGTTACTGATCCTTATAATCGGGATGCTTTAGGTTATGGACACTTATTGTTGTTTGAGGAGTAATTGACTATGACAATGGGATGGTTAATTTGTCAAGAACCCGTTCACATTGGTGGTGCTGATAGCAGCACTCGTGGCAATACCAATCCGATCTATCGTCTCAGCGATCGGACCCCAGCGATTCCTGGCAGTTCCTTGCGCGGGGCGTTACGAGAACACGCCGAAGAAGAATATGGCAAAGATTCGGAACAAGTGATCAATTGGTTTGGTGGCAAAGACGAAGATATCTCCCCTGGTTCCATTTCAGTGGGTTGGGGATGGCCCCTTTGGTGGCCCGTCCATGTTTTAGGTTATGGCAATTGGTGGGTTAGTTGCCCGAAATGGTTAAATTACTGTCAAACGTTATTGGGAGAAAACGCACTGACTGGTATTAATGCAAACAGCAAACAAATTTATGTTACTAAACCAGAGTTAGATGGTAAAACTGTCTATTTGCGTTGGTTAAAATTACCACGGGTGAAACACTACTCCAACTGTTTACCTGGGCCAAGTGACCAAATTCCTTGTAATCGTCGTATTATCGTTCCTGATAATAGTATTCATTTGTTTGTGGATATGGGCTTAGTTCGTCAACCAAGAGTGAAATTAAAAGATTTACCAGATGAAGATGATGATTATGCTAATAACAAATCTGAAACCGCAACCAATGAGAAAGAGAATCAAGAAGAAGAAGAAAACAATTTAGTACAAAACTTATTTAGTGTTGAAGGATTTCCTCCTAAAGCAATCTTTTTTATTACTTGGAAAGTGCGAAAAAAACAGGAAGATCATCAAATTCACAAGGACTGGGAAGATTTTTTACAAAGGGAACATCACTTAGGGGGATTATGGAGTATTGGTTATGGACGCATTCTGATTTCAAAGGCACAAAAGACAGGAGTATAAACTATGGTAGAGAGCTATTATTTAGATAAAAAAGTTTTTAATAAGCTCAAACAAGGAGAAACAAATCTCGAAAAATGGAAAGGAAGAGCGAGCGAAATTGGTGATTATGTTGCAACTTGGGGACTCATTCGATTTTGGGCAATGTCTCATTCTAATCTTTTAAAAAATGGCCAACTTCCTGACCTTAATAACTTTAATAAAGAGCAAGGACAAGGACGTTATTTTGCATGGGATGTTGCTCGTAAAGTCTTATGTGAAGTGATTGGTGACGATTTTAAAATAGAACAAAGTATGGATACTAAACAATTTCAGGATAAATTAGATGAGTTAAGTTTTAATGAGCAAATTGTTATTACAGAATTACTAATAGAAATTTCTGAAACAATCCAGTTTTGGACAATGCGTTTCGATGAAATAAATGAAATAAACAAAATGAAGTCTAAATCAGAACAAACGTAATTTTATGTCACCTGAAAAACTACCTGAAAAACTACCTCAATGGTATCAATTTAATGATAATAATCCAAAGGGTTGGAGCCTTAAAACGGGAGATATAATTCGTAAATCTAAAAATAAAGAAGTTATTTCAGCTTGGAATGAAACTCCTTATTCAAGTTTTAATTCTACCAATAACTATACGGTAAAATTAAGTAATTTAAATGTATTAACGCCTATTCAAGTAGGGGGAGAACAATTACCGGAAGGTGATATATTACCTGCTCAAATCAATGGTATGCCCTGTATTCCAGGGTCGAGTATCAGAGGAGCATTTTTAAGCTGGTTACGAAAACATATTAACCAATTTTCACAACAAGAGCAAACATTTTGGTATCAATTAATAACTCCAGATGGCAAATCTTGGCAACCGCAAACGATTCGGTTTGAAACAACTCCATCAAAAAACTTAAAACCTTATCCACTGAATCCACAACAAGACTGGCAAGTTTTTCACAAAAAGGAACCTTTAGCAGTTCAATGGCAAATATCGACTTATGATTATCATACTCAATCGTTTAATCAAGTTGACATTTATATCATTACTAAACCGACTCTGAATGATCAACAAAAACGCTGGCTTAAAGAAAGACTGGAACAATTCTTACAGAATCATGGAATTGGGCGGGGAACTGCTTCAGGATTTGGTCGGTTAAGCCGTGAGCTTCCCAAGGGCAAATGGGAAATTCAATTAAGCGGAATGAAACCTTGCGTTCAACCATATAGAAAAAATAAAAATCAAACTGGTGAATATCGTTGGAGTCCACAAGTTTTACGGGCTAACTTACGTAGTTATTTTACTCGTTTAGCTTTAGCATGGCTGGAGCCTGAACAAGCCAAAGAACTGACTAAAAGCATATTTGGCGGATTAGGATGTCCTGCACGTTTAGTCTTGACAAGTTATTTAAGTTCTATTGAACCAAATCATCAAACAACTCAACAGGATTATAAAAATATTGAAGCAAGAGTTGCCCATGCGGTATGGCGGATTCAGGTTGATTGTAATGATGAGTTTCAAGGATTAGTAGGAGACTTACTCGAACTCAGTAGCCGTTTAGGCGGATTAGGACCTGGTTGGCGACGACCTCCTCATCCAATGCAGCACGATATTTATCGTGGTAGTCAATTTAGTTATGAGCCCAACAACCCTAATATTGATCTATCAACACTCATGCAACGGTTATATGATCATGTGAAAAAGTTGGCTCAAGATTCAAAATACCCTTTATCAAATAAACCTAAGCAAAGCTATGGGGGCATCAATAGCATTTGGCAAGGAGAACTTAGACAAGGGCGTAACAAAATTGTTCACGGCATTTGTAGCCGTAACAATGATAAAAAACCTGAATGGTGTGGGAGTTTTAATACTCATCCTTCTGTCTATGCAGTACGTGAGCATGATAATTACTTACGTGAGCATGATAATTACTGCTTAGTAACCGTCTTTGGCTCAGAATTTGACTCAG
>JAHEOB010000148.1 GCA_018610095.1 Halothece sp. MAG | reverse complement strand
TTGTTGGAAACTTCTCACAAGATTGTACCGTTTTAACCCGGCATAATCGAGTCCCGGCTACTGGGTTAAGTAGCTTTGTTGGAAACGAAAGGAATAGGGAGATTGTCCCCTCGGAGACTCCCAGTCCCGGCTACTGGGTTAAGTAGCTTTGTTGGAAACACAGATTCATTCTTGTCGAGAGCATCAGCAATTTCTTGTCCCGGCTACTGGGTGAAGTAGCTTTGTTGGAAACAACACCCAGGCGGCGACATTATAGTGAACACCGAGGGTCCCGGCTACTGGGTGAAGTAGCTTTGTTAGCCAACATTTAGTTAGACTTCTTTCAGGAAGCTATTAATTGAATAAAAAAAAATCCCGCAATTCTAGGTTGCGGGTTCTTTCTTTTTTGAGCAATTTTTTAATAGTAATAATGAATATATCTGCTAATTAGAAAAAAATCATTCAACTACTAAAAAATGGTTGCAGCGATTCAACAAAAGGGGAGGCGCGATGCGATCGCTGCTGTAGGAAATAGTAGCGCGATCGCAAGTAAGGGCTAAAATCCTCCTTAGGGATCAACACGAGTTTAACTAAGTTATTTTAAGATTCAATCTTAGGATCAACGCGATTATTGCCTTGGGCTCTATAAGCCATTAACTCTAGCAGTAAGCCAGTCAACTAGCTCTAGAGAAAAAATGCCACGTCTATTTACCTCCCGGCGTCGTCAACACGATCTCTTTAGCAAAAAACCAACCCGACAAACCAATGCTAACTGGGAGTTAGCTAATGGCCTTTTGTATATTATTGGAGGAATCACCTTTATTGTAGGCAGTATTTTTTTCCTTCCCCGATATGAAGAGCTGTCTGATGTGGGGGCTTGGATTTTCTTTGGTGGTTCCATTGTCTATTTGATTGTGACAGTTCAGGATTTATTTGAATCTGGTAGCTATTTCCGCTCTCGCAACAAAACGACGATTTGGAATTGGTTAGAACTATTAGTTGCTACCGTTTATGTGGGTGGTACGATCTTATTTACTGTTGGAAGTCTTTTATTTGTTTCCTTTATCGATGAAATTGTTGCTGGTGGCTGGTGCTTTACAATTGGGAGTTTACTCTTTCTGATTGGAGCATTTCTCAACGTTATCCAAATTGTTCAAGAGCGCTCAGTTATTAAATTACAATTATTTAATGTTACTGCAATTACCTTTGCTTTAGGTTCAACTCTGTTTTTGATTGCTTCACTGCCCTATTTATCAGAAGCCTTAAATATTAATGACAATCGCATTTTGTTTAGATATGTCGGGTGGGAATACATTGTTGGCAGTATCCTTTTCTTATTAGGTGGAATAATTTATTTCTATCGCTTGTATCAAGGAAGAGCACGTTATCAAGATAGTGAAAAGAGAATTTTAGATTGGCGAGATACACTTGATCAAGTCAATGGTAAGACGAAGACACCATCTCAAGAAACAGACAAGGAACAAGCCAAACCGCTCAAAGTTGGGGAGAGATTTGAGCACAATGGAAGGGATAACAATCGCCACAAACAAAAAGAACCTTATTTTATTCAGGAATACGATTAACTCAATAAAAATCCATTTAGCAAGCTCTTCTAATGGTAATAATAAATATATCCTTTAATCAGAAAAAAGTTCATTCAACGACTTAAAAGAATGCTTGCAGCAATCCAACAACATTGGCAACAAGGATGGATTCAAACCAATAATATTCAGTTGCATTATGTAACTCAAGGGGAAGGGCAATTAATGATCATGCTCCATGGCTTCCCCGAATTTTGGTATTCTTGGCGGTATCAAATCCCAGAATTTGCCCAAGATTACCAAGTCGTTGCCCCCGATTTAAGAGGCTATAATGACAGCGATAAGCCACAAAAAATTTCTGCTTATGCCATTACAGAATTAGTGGAAGATGTTAAAGGCATTATTGAAGGATTTGGCTATCAAAAATGTATTTTAGTCGGTCATGATTGGGGAGGGGCTATCGCGTGGCACTTTGCCTATACTTATCCCGAAATGCTGGAAAAACTAATTATTATGAATCTTCCCCATCCAGCAAAATTTAGTCAAGGCTTAAAAACCCCGCAACAGTTATTAAAAAGTTGGTACATTTTCTTTTTCCAATTACCGTTTTTGCCAGAATGGTTATTATCTTGGAATGACTATGGCTCGATCGCGGCTGCATTTCAAGACATGGCAATTGATAAAACCACTTTTACACAACAAGATATTGAAGCCTTTAAAGATGCTGCTGCCAAACGTGGCGCATTAACCGCCATGATCAACTACTATCGTTGCGCTTTTCGAGACTTGTTTCAACTCAGTGATAGAGAATGGGGCGTTTTAGACATTCCTACCTTAATGATTTGGGGGGAACAAGACGCTGCCTTGGGAAAAGAACTCACCGATGGCACCGAAAAATATGTCAAGGATTTGCAACTTCGCTATATTCCGAAGTGTAGTCATTGGGTACAGCAAGAACAACCCGAACTTGTTAATCGTTATATGCGGGAATTTTTGCAATAAACTGCCCGTTAAGATCATGAATATTTTTAGAGCGCGATCGTCTCAAAGCGACACCAAGCCTTCGGCGCGATCGCGGTTGCCATCAAAGAAAGGATAGCGCGATCATACCTTAGCCATTGTAAATTAATCTTAAAAAATATTAAGTAAGGTAAAGCTTTTAGCAACTGAGTGATGCCCCATCAATTAGGCATAACTCTGATTAATCAGACCAATTCTATCAATCAAAATTAGAGTTGTTCGATTTTAGAATTCGGCAGCAAATAGTCAATCCAAAGAAGCGGTTTAGGTAGCAAAACTTTGGAGAAATGGTTGAAATTAAAAATAGATGATAAGTGTTATATTGCACTTAGTCCAAGTGAATTATTTGCTAAGTTAATAGCAATACATTAACTTAAAAAATCATAATAATTTCATAATTATTTTAGGAGTATAAACCAGTGCCATTTTCTATTGAATCTGCTCGCAAAATTTTTCCAGAAACAGCCCCCGATGAGGCGGTTCCTGCAACAATTGCTCGGTTTAATCAACTGAGCGCTGAAGATCAACTTGCTTTAATTTGGTTTGCCTATAAAGAAATGGGGAAAGCAATCACCATTGCAGCTCCTGGTGCTGCCAATATGGCATTTGCTGAACTAACTTTGCAAAAAATCTACCAAATGAATTCTACTGAACAAACTCAAGTCATGTGTGACTTAGTGAACCGAGTAGATACAGAGATAAGTCGCACCTATGGAAGTTGGAGTCCTAATATTAAGCTTGGTTTTTGGTATCAATTAGGAGTCTGGATGGATCAAGGTTTTGTCGCTCCCATTCCTGATAATTATCAATTATCTGCTAATGCATCATCCGTATTACAAGCAATTCGCCAATTACAGAAGGGGCAGCAAATCACTGTTTTGCGGAATACAGTGGTTAATATGGGCGTTGATTCCGCCAATTTAGGGAATACCAAACGAGTAACCGAACCAGTAGAAGCTCCTAAAGAGAAGTCGCAACGAGAACCAGTCAACATTGAGGGAATTAGCAATCCCACGATTTTGAGTTATATGATTCACCTCAATGCCAATGATTTTGATGCCTTGATTGAGCTCTTTGAAGAAGATGGAGGCTTACAACCTCCTTTTAGAAAGCCATTAGTTGGTAAAGATCAAATTTATCAATTTTTCTTTGAAGAATGCAAAAATCTGAAGCTACTGCCCGAACGTGGTGTATCGGAACCAGCAGATGATGGCTACACTCAAATTAAGGTTACTGGTAAAGTACAAAGCCCTTGGTTCGGTGCAGAAATTGGTATGAATGTTGCGTGGCGATTCTTACTCAACGACAAAAATAAAATTTTCTTTGTTGCGATTGACTTATTGGCATCTCCAAAAGAACTGATGAAATTTGCCAAGTAAATTCTTTTTCCCGATTTAGCAATAAAAGCGGGAATCCCCTATCCACAATCTTTGATTTGGGTGGGGGATTAGAGAGTATCAATTTCAGTATCCATATTTTATTTATTAGTTTATGTGCTAGTTAGTAATTAATGAAAACTGCAAAAAATTGTTCCATTAAATGTCTTAGAACTTTTGCTTCAATGATGTCGTTTCTCTAACAATCACCATCATCTCCTCCATCATCACCGCAATCATCTCCTCCATCATCATCGCCATCATCTCCTCCATCATCAACACCGCCACCATCACTAGCATCGTCGATACTGTCTCCTCCATCGTGGTGAACGAAAGTTTTAGGTTCACTAATTGTTCCGATATTCAAATAGTCTTTTAGTGTATTTACTATAAATAAAGCTTCTTTTTTATGATTAACTATTACTAGCTCTTCGTCAGAACAAGCATATGTATTGGCACAAATTGCATAACTGATACCATTGTTTTCAATGTGAAAAAGTGCTACTTCTCTTACTCTAAATTGTTTTCCATCTCTTTTCCAGGGAAGAGGTTTGTGACGAATTAAAATTGTCTCGTAGTCAGCAAAAATATAAGTTCGATTAATCCACTTAGCAAGTGTCCAATAAATCAAATATACATAACCAATCAACAAAACAAATAAAGCCAATGAATTATGAAATTGCGATAAAAAACCACTACTTTGCCAATAGAATATACCAAACGAAAGAACAACCGTAAATAGTGTAATTAAATACGTTTTTAAATTTTGCCATCTCCTTATCAATATAATATTATCATCAGTTTCATTAATTTTTATATTTTTTGGTTTTTGAGTTAAATAATATTCAGTTTTTTCTTGTGAAACAGGTTCTTTAGATTGATTGATTACGTTTTCAAGCGTTGCAATTGTCCCTTCAGGATCATAGCAATAACGACTTAACCAAATTCTCGCTTTTCGTAAATGTCGTTGATTTAAATTAAATAGTTGTTCTACCCATTGTTGCGCAGATACCTCTTCTATTCCTTCTGGATATTGTTGTTCAAGGAATTGAGACATTAGGGGTAACAATTCTTGTTTTTCTAATTCTAATAACCAATGGAAAGAAGTAACTAATTCAGCGACTGGTGCAGGAGGTGGGACGATATCCTCGTTTAACAAACTTTTATTGCGGATAAAGCAGTAATCGCTCAGTTTTTTGTTTTCAACCAGTGAACTCTCTTGTTCTGCTATTTTTAAATCATGACTATTTTTTGATTGTTCATTTGAAATCGATTCAGAAGTGGATGACACTTTCTTTTTAGCAGTTACTGCCTTGTTTGATTCAGATATTTCATTTTGTGAATCTTGAGGAGTGATCAGTCTTACACAAGTACTCCAATCAGGTTCAGTTTGATTAATGGGACGAATATAAAGAGCAAGATACTGAACCTCATCAGGTAAATTTAATTCACTAAGCGTTTCCTGAATCCTTTCCATTAAAGTAGCGCGATCAAAAGAAAGTGTAGAGTAATAATTAATCGCCACCTTAAGATACGGTACTTGGTAAACTACCTGAAAATCTAAATCAGAATTTGGAAAACGTTTCTCTAGTTGTTTTTGAATAACTGTTTCTTTCATCGTGACTCACGTGACGCATGAACTTTATAATTAAAAATCTTTTAGGTTTTTATGATAAACAAATGAAATACTTTACTATAGCATGCTAGCTATTGATCGCACAGATTAACAATTACTCTTACTCTCATGTTTCTGAAGCGCGATTGTTGCGAAGCGACCGCGTCCTTCGGACGCATCGCGTGTGATATTGTGAAATCAAATCATATCGGGCTTCCAAGGTTAATAATGATTCAAACTGCTTCCAGTTCCATCCAATATTATCAATGGCAATATCAAGGTCGTCCCTTGCAAGTCGCTTACGAAACTATGGGCGAAGGTTCACCTGTTTTATTGCTCCCTGCTTTTAGTACGGTTTCCACCCGTCAAGAAATGTCAGCAGTGGCGGAAGTCCT
>JAHEOB010000147.1 GCA_018610095.1 Halothece sp. MAG | reverse complement strand
CGACCAATTTGATAAAACGGTCACCAACCAAAGTCAAAACCTCTACGAATTGAACAAAACCGTTTACAGCAGTCTTCGCTACGGTATTAAAGTCAGACCGGAAATTGGTGCCAATACCGAAACTGTTTGGCTGATTGATTGGGAATATCCCAAAAACAATCACTTCGCGATCGCGGAAGAAGTAACCATTAAAGGCGAACAGATCAAACGCCCCGATATTGTTCTCTATGTTAACGGCATTGCTTTGGGCGTTCTGGAATTAAAACGCAGTACTGTCAGCGTCTCGGAAGGCATCCGTCAAAACCTGGACAATCAGAAGAAAGAATTTATTGAGCATTTCTTTGCCACCCAACAATTAATCATGGCAGGAAATGATACCCAAGGCTTGCGTTACGGAACCGTTGCAACCCCGGCAAAATATTATCTGACTTGGAGAGAAGACAAAGACTTAAAAAACCCCCTAGGCAACGATCTGGAAAATCCTTTGGAACGGGGCTTAGTGCAACTGTGTTCTAAACAGCGATTTTTGGAAATCATTCACGACTTTACCGTCTTCGATAAAGGTACCAAAAAACTGTGTCGCCATAACCAATATTTCGGCGTTAAATATGCCCAAGAGTATATCAAAAACGGCAAAGGGGGAATCATTTGGCACACCCAAGGCAGCGGCAAAAGTCTGACCATGGTTTGGTTAGCGAAATGGATTCGGGAATACAATCCCAATGCGCGTATTTTAATTGTCACCGATCGCGATGAACTGGACAAACAAATTGAGGGCATCTTTTCTGGCGTTGATGAACAAATCACTCGCACCCGAAGCGGGCAAGATTTAATCAACAAACTCAATCAGACCACACCCTCTTTGATGTGTTCGCTGATTCATAAATTTGGTCGCGCTCAAAAAGCTGATTACGACAGCTACATCGAAGAATTGAAAAATAGTCTTCCTTCCGACTTCCAAGCCCAGGGAGATCTATATGTGTTTGTGGATGAATGTCATCGCAGCCAGTCGGGGAAACTTCACGAAGCGATGAAGCAAATACTGCCCGATGCTATATTGATTGGATTTACCGGCACCCCCTTATTAAAAAACGATAAACGCAAAAGCATTGAAGTCTTTGGCAAATATATCCACACCTACAAATTTGATGAAGCCGTTGACGACAACGTAGTTTTAGACTTGCGTTACGAAGCCCGGCGGGTGGAACAGGAAATTACTTCCCCCGAAAAAATCGATCAATGGTTTGAGGCGCAAACCCAGGGCTTAACCGAACACGCCAAAACCGAACTCAAAAAACGCTGGGGAACCCTGCAAAAACTCCTCAGTTCCAAATCGAGACTGGAAAAAATTGTCGCTGATATTATTTTCGATTTTGCCACAAAAGATCGCCTCAAAAGTGGGCGCGGGAACGCCATGCTCGTTGCCCAAAATATTTATCAAGCCTGTCGCTACTACGAACTATTTCAAGATCAAGGCTTTACCAAATGCGCCATTGTCACCTCTTATAAACCCTCTCCAGAAGACATCAAAGGGGAAAGCACTGGCGAAGAAGAACGTACTGAAAAACTGAGACAATACGAAATCTATCAGCGAATGCTAGGTGGCAAAGAGCCTGAAAAATTTGAAGAAGAAGTTAGAGACCAATTTGTTAATAACCCCGCGCAAATGAAACTGTTAATTGTGGTCAATAAATTGTTAACCGGATTTGATGCCCCGCCTGCCACTTATCTCTACATTGACAAAACCATGCGCGATCACGGGTTGTTCCAAGCCATTTGCCGTGTGAACCGTTTAGATGGAGAAGATAAAGAATACGGTTACATCATTGACTACCAAGACTTGTTCAAAAGTTTGGAAAAATCCATTGCCAACTATACCAGCGAAGCGTTTGACAACTTTGACGATGAAGATATTCAAGGTTTGCTCAGCGATCGCCTAGAGAAAGGCAAAGAACGTTTGGAAGAAATGCTAGAAAAAATTAGAGCCCTCTGTGAACCGGTCAAGCCGCCAAAAAATACCGCTGCCTACATCCGCTATTTCTGCGGTTCCAACCAACCGGAACAAAACCCGGAACAGCTCAAACAGTGTGAACAACAACGCCACACCCTCTATCAATACACATCTTCTTTGGTTCGTGCCTATGCCAACCTTGCCAACGACATGATCGACGCGGGCTACACCCCCCAACAAGCCTCACAGATCAAAGCAGAAGTCAAACATTACGAACAAGCCCGTCAAGAAGTGAAACTTGCCAGCGGCGACTACATCGACTTAAAAACTTACGAACCTGCCATGCGCCATCTCATTGATACCTACATCGGTGCAGAAGACAGCGAAACCATTACTGCCCTCGACGACATGACGCTAGTGGAATTAATCGTCGAACGGGGTGAACAAGCCCTTGACTTCCTGCCCAACGGCATAAAAGAAAACCCGGACGCCGTGGCTGAAACCATTGAAAACAACTTACGCAAAATTATTACCGACGAACAACCCACCAATCCCCGATATTACGAACAAATGTCGGAACTGTTGGAACAATTGATTCAAGATCGCAAACAAGAAGCCCAAGATTATGAAACCTACCTCAGAAGGGTTATCGAACTCAGCAAACAAGTTAGGCAACCGCATCAATCTTCCCAATATCCTCCCTCTCTGGATACCCGTGCCAAACGCGCCCTCTATGACAACCTAGATCAAAATGAAGAACTTGCTCTAGCCATTGACCAAGCGATCAAAAATAATAAAAAAGACGGCTGGCGAGGCAATAAAATAAAAGAACGTCAAATTAGAAGAGCCATTAGACAACACCTAGATGATAAAGAAACGCTCGATCGCATTTTTGAACTAGTTAAGAACCAAAACGACTATTAACATGCACCAAATTGAAGTTCGCGACCTCACCATTAACGTCACCCGCAAAAAAATCAAAAATCTCCATTTAGCAGTGCATCCTCCCGATGGGGAAGTCCGAATTTCCGCTCCCTTACACCTTGATGATGAGTCAGTGCGTTTGTTTGCAATTTCTCGTTTACAGTGGATCAAGAAAAATCAAGCTAAGTTTCTCGCCCAACCCCGTCAGTCACCACGGAAATTTGTTTCTGGAGAAAGCCACTATTTTCAAGGACAGCGTTACTTACTCAATGTCATTTACCGCAATCGCGTCCCCAAAGTTGAAATTAGAAACAAAACCTATATCGACCTCTATGTTAGAGAAGGCAGCAGCCGAGAAAAACGTCGAGATGTACTTAGACATTGGTATCGCCAGCACTTAAAAACCGAAATCCCTCGCTTAATCAAAAAATGGGAAGCAATCATGGAAGTCGAAGTCAAAGATTGGGGTGTCAAACGCATGAAAACGAAATGGGGAACTTGCAATACCCAAGCCCAACGCATCTGGCTAAATTTAGAACTGGCTAAGAAACCGCCCTCCTGCTTAGAATATGTCGTGGTTCATGAAATGACCCATCTGTTAGAACGACATCATAACGAACGTTTTCGCAGCTTATTGGATCAGTTTTTACCCCAGTGGCGACGCTACAGGGATGAATTAAACCAGACTCCCATTGAAACCGATTCTTAGTAATTCAATTATGCAATCGCGCCATCACAGCTTAGGAGAAGGAAGACTTGTCCACAATAGAATCCACCATGGAACCTTCAAATCAGGAATGAGCCAAGCATATTTTTGTAAAGCTGGAATGGCATAAGGAACAATAAAGCGTAAAGAACGTAAGGAAACAGGACGATTTCCTTGCTGATCAACAACTTTATACTGTTTTGCCAATTCTGCAACAATTTTCACTTTTCCTGTAAATCGAAATGGATTCGGATCAGCAGCTAACGCAGCAATTACTCGTCCCACAAATAATGGCGTTTCCCAATTATACTGATTACTTACTGAAACCCTTTCATCTTGGCTATTTTTAAATAGTTCAGAAATTTGTTCCGTTCCCACAATCCCGGGCCAAAGTGATATGGATGTAATATTATCGGATGTTAACTCCACCGCCATATCTGCTGCGAGGCGATCGCAGGCTGCTTTTCCCACCCCATAAGCTGTCCCAAAAAGATAAGACATTCCTCCCCAAGAGGAAATCGTACAAATCAATCCCTTTTGATTGTTGCTCATTAAACGAGCAGCAAACACACTGCTAACATAGTGGCTACGCAACCCCACATGATTCACCGCATCCCAAAGACTGGGATCATTTTTCCAAAAGGGTTCCCCAGAAGCATTGGCAAGGGCTTTAACTCCTGAAAAAACGTTATTAACTAATAAGTCGAGTTGTGCGTTTTGTTCGGTTTCAATTTGCTTAAATAACTGTTTGACTTGTTCATCATCACTGTGATCGACTTGAATTGGGATACAAGTTCCCCCAGCTTCTTCCACCCCTTGCTTCGTCTCTAACAGGGTTCCCGTTACATTCTCACTGTTTTCTGTGCCAAGCGTACGCCCTGTAATATAAACCGTTGCCCCTGCTTCTCCTAGCGCGATCGCGATCCCTTTACCAATTCCTCGAGTTGCTCCAGTGACTAAGGTGACTTGATTCGTTAAGGGTTGGCTCATTCAAGTAGGTCTGGACTTAATTTTAGACATGCAAATATCAACAGATACAATATAGCAAATGAAGCAATAATTATTTTTAATCCGAATAATAAAATCAATCCCGCTAAAATCAATAAAACTGCTATAAGAACGATTAAAGGAATCCAAGGAAACTTACCACCTCTGGGTTCACCAGCATATTTAACATAAAACCAACCTAGTCGAACAGCAAGCCATGCCATGACTGCTGTTACAGGCATTTGATTAACTGTTCTAATGATGTCATGGAATAGTTTATCTGCTAAGTCTCTGCGTAATGGCTGGAAGTCTTGTTCTCCATTATCTTTCAAATAGAGCAAGCCACCATGTTGGAATGCAAAATCATGAACAATCGAAGCAATTAGCATTATTCCTAGCGGTCTTAACAAACCAAAGCTAAGAAAACTTACCAGCCATGGTAATGGTACTGATGCCCCATCAAGTCGTGTTTCAGATTGACCATAAAATACTGGGATTACAAGTGTACCACTAATAAAATTATTATCATATTTAGCTTCATTAAGCTGAATGGACACGTGCCAATCCCTACTCAGTTTGAAATAGCGTGGGGAATTTGCTCCTTGCAACTTTTTCAAAAATCCCTCATATTTCGTATTCAGTAGGACAGGAGTTAAAGTAGGAAATTCTGGAAATTCAATGTCAAAGTCTTGATGGTGATATTTATATTTAGAAGGGTTGATAAAAAGCATCTAATCGAGAAAAATCCAACGAGAATACTTCCAATGATAAATCAATAAAACGTTAAAACCAAGCTTTTATTAATAGCAAATTATTGCCCAAAGCATTTACATTCATGTCTGAAAGCAATAAGGGAATCGTACTTAGAGCCGCTAACACAATCACCACCGCCACCATCATCCAAACTAAAAATTGATTGGGTTGATATTGTCCCTGTTCAATTTGCCAAAACACTTGATTATAACGCCATGCTGCTAAAGCAATGACAATTAAACCAAAAATCACTAAACTCAATCCCAATACTTGGGAATTGAACAAAGGGTGTTGCGATGAAATATCTCGTTGAACTGCACTTTTAATTTCTTCTAAAAAGATGCCAAATCGTGCTGTTGCTAATCCCAATGCAATTAAAGCAACGGAAGTTCGTAACCATGCGAGAAAGGTGCGCTCATTGGCTTGATGTTCTCGTTGCCGATCGAGGCCAGAGTGTTTTGTCATTAGCTAGATTTTACTGATGCTACAGACGACGGCAGACTTTTTGAAGTTGTAATGGGGAGCAATTCTCAGTCATTATTTATCTACTGCATAGTAGAAGTTAACCTTTTGCAATCAAAATCTATTATAGGAAGTGACTCTCCCTGAAATGCAAGAAAGTAATTACTAACTAGCCTCATGTTTATTCTGAGTTCAGATCAAGTGACCCCTTGCCAACTCATTCGCCACCGTGACTCGCAGCAGGAACGTTTGCTAGGGATTGTCTATAAAGACTGGATTTTCATTAAGGGGGAAACCTATTCGCCTGAAGAACGATATCGGGCACTCCAGCAAACGCGACAAGAATTAGAAGCGGGAAAGATGTGCCTGTTAGTGGTAGATGAACACTATAATTATTTCATTTGCTATCAAGAGTCAAACTTAGAAATCATTAAACAACCTGCTAATAACACCAAGTGGGATTTAGAAAAAATTATTAATGCTATCCGTAATGAATCAGGATTAATCAAAACCAATCGCTATAAACTACGCGTTTATCCGCGATCGCTGCTTGGAAATGAACTGGTTAGTTGGTTATCCCAATATCTTAATTGTTCTCGCCAAGAAGCAGT
>JAHEOB010000146.1 GCA_018610095.1 Halothece sp. MAG | reverse complement strand
GTTGAAGTTCCCGTTTTTGTTAAAACGCGCCTGGGTTGGCATGAAAATGCAGGGGCGCAACTGTTAACGTTACATGGGCGAACGCGATCGCGGCATTTATCAATCGCGCAAACATTTAGCTTGGTATGCCACAGATTTCCTGGGGGCATCCCAGGTGCGAGATCAACTATCACAAATCAAAAGTTTAGAGGAAGGATTAGCTCTACTAGATCAAGGAATTGATAGCTGTCAACAATAGCCCATTACTACTTCATAAAATAGGTACAATGGAGAGGACTTATCAAATCAAAATTGTAATTAACTATGGCTGAACGTCGAATTATTCTGGGCATTGTTGGTGATAGTGCTGCTGGCAAAACCACATTAACTAAAGGCATTGCCAAAATTCTAGGAGAAGATAATGTCACTGTGATCTGCACTGATGATTATCATCGTTATGATCGCGAGCAACGGAAAGAGGTAGGACTCAGCGCGCTTCACCCTGAGTGTAACTACTTAGACATTATGCAGCAGCATATTGACTTGTTGCGACAAGGAGAGCCCATTCTCAAACCGATTTACAACCACGATACAGGAAAATTTGATCCCCCCGAGTATATTCAACCGAAACAGTTTGTCATTCTAGAAGGGTTATTAGGGTACTATACTCAAGCCTGTCGGGATGCTTTTGATGTTAAAGTTTACCTTGCCCCGCCGGAATCGTTACGAGAAACGTGGAAAATTAAACGCGATACCCGCAAACGCAGTTACACCGAAAAGCAAGTTTTAGATGCCCTTAGAAAGCGAGAGCCTGATTCGGAAGCCTTTATCCGTCCTCAACGGGAATGGGCAGATGTGGTGGTTACTTTCTATCCCCCAAAAGAACACGCGGAAGAAAGTAATAGCAATCTCAATGTTCGCCTTGTTTTAAGACCAACCATCCCCCACCCTGATTTGGTGCGTCTATTTGAAAATAAACCTGAAGATGGCGCAATCCGGTTAGAATTAGACCGTGATATGGGCAAACCGGTGGATGTCTTAGAAATTGATGGGCACGCGACAAAAGAACAAGTGATTGATATGGAAAAAGTCCTTTGTTCAGAAATTCCCTATTTAGCAGATTTCTGTCGAATTGATAGTGAGGTTCAAATTGGTAAGGTTGTTGGTACCACAGGAGAAAACCTGCAAAGTTATCCCCTTGCCCTCACGCAATTGCTTGTCACCTATCATATGCTTAAAGCATCTTATAGTTATCAAACGGTGTAATTGAAGGCTGTGAGAGTATTTGTTTACGGAACGCTAAAGCCAGGAGAACCCAACTTTGAACCCTATTGTGAGGGTAAAGTCGAGGAGGTTACTGCTGCCTATACCCATGGTCATTTATATGCGCTGCCAGTGGGATTTCCTGCAATGACCACAGGAGATGGCAAAGTACAAGGGGTATTACTCACGTTTAATGATGATCGGGTTTTATCGGATATTGATGACTTAGAAGACTATGATCCCAATGAAGCACCTGAAAATAATCTCTATCACCGAGAGTGGATAACGGTTTATTCCCCTCAAGGAGATGTTTTGGGAGAGGCTTGGGGATATCGCATGCCATTTTGGCGAGTGCAGCAGTTAGGGGGGGTGTTTTTACCCTCGGGGTGTTGGTCTAGTCATTGAGCCTCCAAAGAGGAAACTGAATTTGACTGTGTGGAAAAATTAATAAGCGGTTGATTCAGGGGAAGGTGTAATTGCTCCGAAGAGGCTTGAATCAGGGAAAATTGTAATTGCTCGGAAGAGGTTTGAAAATGGCTAGCATCTGCAATGGGCTCATCCAGAGCAATCGTTAAAGCCTCAGGGGCATCATTTCCCTCATTGGATTCTGCTAAACGAGGCATGGGAGACTGGTTACTGGCAAACAGCCCTGATAGTGCCGTGATTAACACAGCAGTAACCGCTCCGCCTCCCCAAAGTAGCCCTTTTTTAAGGGTTTTACCATAGGATTGGCGAATCACAGTATCTGTTAATGCTTCTGCGGAGGGGGTTGGCGTCGGTGAAGGCAGCGCTTGTAATTGATAGCGTAATTTTAGGATAGATTGATAGTGATTTTGGGCTTGTTGATCCCGACTTAACCACTCTTCCACCGCTTGTTTTTCTTCGTCGGTGACTTCACCATCAATATAAGCACTTAACAACTCAAAGCGTTGTTGTTGATCCATAATTGCCTCACTGCAAAGATTGTCTTCTAATTCATTAATCGTGACTTCGTTATTCTGATTCTAGATAAGGTTGTAAGACACTTTGTAACTTAACCCTAGCCCTAGCAATGCGAGATTTGACGGTTCCTAAAGAAACCCCTGTCATTTCTGCGATGTCTTCATAGGAATAGCCTTCAATTTCTCGCAAAATAATCGTATTTCGGAACGATTCTGGTAATTGCCCGATCGCGCTATTTAATTGATCATAAAATTCTTGACTACTTAAATCTTGTTCGGGATTAGGAACTTCGGTGGGTAACTCCCACTGTAATTCCCCATCTTCTAGTTGACGAGGGGCATCTAAAGAAACTGGATGTTTCACTCGCTTGCGTTTGCGTAACTCATCGTAAAACAAATTCGTGGTAATGCGACTTAACCAGCCTCGAAATTTCACAGGTTCTTTTAAACGTTTGATATTGCGATAAACTCGAATCCAAACTTCTTGTACTAAATCTGCACGATCCGACCAATCAGGAGCAAGATGATACAACGTTTTTTCCACTTGTGATTGATAACGGCGCAATAATTCTGTAAACGCTGCGCGATCGGGCTTCATCCCTTGCTGACAACGGAGAATCAGTTCATAATTCGACAATTGAGTTGGCGCACTATTTTTGACCTCGGAAGAGGGTTGGGTAACCGGCCAATATCCTGACAGGGAGGAGTTGTAATTACTTGTTGTCATTTTTATTTCTCTCTTCTCTCAAAGCTCAACTGATCAAAAATTGTCTTCACAAAACTTTTATAATTACGTTTAGGTTTCTATTTCATTTTGTCACAAACTAATTTAATATTTTTGTATTCTGATTGGCAATTTGATCAGCTCCACCTCTTTAACTGTCACATTGAGTTTTTAATTAAAAGTCACTTAAGATCACAATCATTAAGTTATGGAATGCCATCGATATTTTTTTGTGACTGTCGATCATGTTTTTGATTAAGATCGATCTATAGACTAAGCAATCAATGAGGTGGATATGATGCGTTACTTGTTATTGAGTCTCGGTGCCAGTGTTAGTTTTGCCCTGTTTGCCACCGTAGGAATTGTTCCCGCTTGGAGTCAGAGTAATTCTTCTGAGGTTGAAGCAAGACCTTCTAGTTCTAGCGAGCGAGATACCTTTTCTAGTGGCTTAGGAGACGGATTCAACCCTTTCGATTTAATTCACCGTTCCAACTTGAACCGTAATATGTCCAGGGAAGAATACCTCCGTCGTCAACAACGTCAGTTAGATTCAGAAGCCTCGAACTTTCGTCAACAGCAAAAACAATTGCTACGTCAAGAAAGAAACGAGGTTGAAGAACAATCTCCTGGTTCGGAGTAAATTTTAATCCAAATCTTGCAGGGTGCAAAATACAATCACTGATGCACCCCACAAGACAAACTATGGTTGTCTAAATTGTCGCTGATAAACCTCCTCTTCTTTTTCAGATTCAATTTTTAAGTTGGAACGGGGATAAGACACACAGAGTAAGGCATAGCCCTCTGCTTGTAATTCTTCCGAAACCCCCATCCCATCACTTTGATCCACTTCGCCTTCTAAAATCATTCCAGCACAGGTTGTACAAACCCCAGCGGTGCAGGAACTCGGCAAATCAATCCCTTCATTATGGGCAGTTTCTAGGATGGTTTGATCCTCAGGCACGGTAATGGTATAGGTTTGCCCTTGATGGTTGATTTCAACGGTGTAGCTATTTGCCATAGATGCTTATTTGACAGCACAGTTGCCATTGCTTCGCGTGTGTCTGAATTTTAGCAAGAAAGCCCGCCATGCTTCAGCTATTCAATTATGTTCCCTTGCAACAGGGATTCATAGTCCCAATTTTGTCAATCGCTGTTCCATGGTTTCCCAAGAAATGCCTTGTTCGATGTATTGTGGGTTATCAGGAGAGTAGGGACTTTGAGCGCGATCGATGCTTTTTATGGTTGCTTGTTCGGAAAAGACAGGAACATCGGGATCATAAGCCGTGGAACGCATTAAGGAACTGGAAAACCCCTTAAAAATGACAATCTGATCCGCTTCCCCATTTTCTTCAATGTCGAGTAACAATACTTCTTGAGGATATTTTAAGGTATATTGTTCTAATCGTTTTTCTTTAGTTGTCATTACTCCTCCTGCATCGCCCGACGACCTTCTTTGGGTAAACGAACAATTACAAAATAGGCTAGCGAAGCTACATAAGCTAGTAATCCAAGGATACCTAAAACGCCTAGAAAACCGGGTTCTGAATTGGCATGAAACCACTCTGCATAGAGTTTAGGAGGTTCTAACCAAACCTGACAATAGGGTTGTTGGCGAAATTGTTCAGAGGCAGCACAAGCGAAAAAGGGAAGATTAGCAATCGCCCCTAGGAGACAGTAAACCGTCATTGCCCAACGCCAAGCAGTAAACACGAATTTTAAGGAGCGTTGTGGTTGATCTGCGATATCATCATTAATATCAGCCCAAAACCATAGGGAAATGGGGATTAAAACACGGGCAAAAAAACCAGAAAGATAGCCCAGTGGCCATGCTGGAATCATTAAATAAACTGTCACCATTAACAGACTCGATACCCGCCAATAGATGATCAGTAATCGTTGGATGGCTTGTGCTTTTTCAATAAATCCCCAAGTTAAGATTACTAATGGGATAATCACTGTAAATAGCACTGCCAGCCGATAGTCCATCCATACCAACGGGCGATACCAAACTTCCGCTTCCATAAGTTAGATCGATTCTTCAGACAACATCCGTTATCTTAGCAAGGGTTGTTCCCTCACCAAATATGATTTTTTGACATCCTCACCTTCCTAGGTTCTAAGGATGAGCACCAATCACGGTACGATCAGGTATTAGGCTCTATAAGTATGCGGATTGTCTGACCTTTATGCTCTAATGTCAACAGAACCTAATTGTCAAAAAGGTCTCAAACAGAAGTGATCAATTCGCTACAATTAGGAACAAAGCTAACTTGCAAGAATTATGTTTACATCTACAGATTTCCGCGGTTTATTTAATCAACGTTTCTTTAATAATTTCTTTCCTATTCCTGCTAATAGTTCACTGATTGTGGGATTAAAAACACCTAACTTTGAACTTCCTGATGTAACGAATGATCAACAAGTCAAATTGAATGACTACCGAGACAAACAACCTGTAATCCTTGCATTTACTCGCATTTTTACAGAAAAACAATATTGTCCCCTTTGTTATCCCCATATCGTAGAACTCAATCAGCGATATGAAGAATTGACAGAAAAAGGCGTTGAACTATTGATGATTACCAGTACCGATGTTACTGAAAGTAAACAAGTTGTGACTAATTTAGGATTAAAGTTTCCCTTATTAAGTAATCCCACTTGTAGTGTCTTCCGTAAATATGGCGTTGGGCAGGCATTAGGTGCGCCATTACCTGCTCAATTTGTGTTAGATCAACAAGGTGTTTTACGCTACAAACATCTATTTTCGTTCCTATCGCCTAACGCAAGTGTTGAAGAATTATTAGCTGCTTTATCAGAACAACCACAGCCTATTGCTAGTTCATGAAGTTGTTACCAATCCAACTAATGGGAGATAACAAAGGAGATAGTTACGAAGAAAAAATCTTTCAAATTCTAAAAGGTGATCATGTCTTCCCATCCCTACAACTTTAAATTTGAAAACAGTTCTAGTTGAATATAATTAAAATTGTTCTGATTTGGAATAGTACTATATGTTTCAACATCCCGATCGCGCTATTGTAGTCAAATAATTAAGCAAGTTCTCAGCTTAGAGTGTCATAATAAGAAAATCCAACTTGAATGAATCGAAAAAAGAGAGATGGAAGCAATTAATCTCTCAGTCATTATTCCTGTTTTAAATGAAGCAGAAACGATCGCGCAAACCATCACTCAACTCCAAGCCGTTGCGGAAACTGTAGAGATTATTATTGTTGATGGCGGCAGTGGTGATCAAACGGTTGCCATTGCCCAAGATAGGGGGGCGAAAGTGCTATTATCCCCGGAACCGGGACGTGCCATGCAAATGAATACAGGGGCAAAATATGCCACTGCTGACACCTTACTTTTTCTCCATGCCGATACCCAACTGCCTCAGGATTATCCCAGCTTAGTGCAACAAACGTTATTGCAACCGCATACGATTGCTGGGGCGTTTCCCCTTCAAATTAATAGTCAACGATGGTCGCTGCGTGTGATTGAAAAAGCGGTGAATGCGCGATCGCGCTTTTTAGAAATGCCCTATGGCGATCAAGCCATTTTCTTGAAAAAAGAGACGTTTCATCAGATCGGTGGCTTTCCCAATCTACCCATTATGGAAGATTTTCAATTGATCCGAACCCTGAAACAATATGGCAAAATTCGCCTCACAACAACCCCCGTTGTCACTTCTCCCCGGCGGTGGGAAAAACTAGGCGTACTGAAGACAACCCTGATCAACCAAATGATCATTATCGGTTATTTTTGTGGCGTTTCCCCCATGCGATTAAGACAATGGTATCGCTAAGGGTTAGCTTGCTTTTGCTGTTCCGTAAACAATTTCGCCTGCAACTCTCCTTTAATGCGGTTGAGAATCGACTCCTCATCTAAGGTGTCTAGAATTTGCTGTACTACGGCTTTAGGGCCATTATCTCCCCAACAAGCCCCATTGGCTAAATATTGATTGCTAACATGACCAATGGCATAAGAAGATACCCCGGCAACCCCTGCTTGGGTAATGGCAACTGAGACATAGGGAATCAAGGAAGC